>CANNNH010000042.1 GCA_947505915.1 Comamonadaceae bacterium | reverse complement strand
TTTTTGTTTGCTTAAGTTTTCTTTTTGGCCAAATTATTTGACCACGCAGATTTAACTAAGCAATCGATGTGCCAATTGCAATTTCCACCGGGTTTCCATGTTGCTGGCTGGCTGGACTGCCCATCGCTAACCTATATATAAGGCGGCACAAGGCTTGCTTGTCAAAGGAATAAAGCGGCAAAGAATCACCAGTCACGATTCTTGCTTTGGTGTATCCAAATCTTTGTTTGAGAGGCTTGAAGCCGATATGAACCTGCCCTTGTCCAACGCCGTGAACCCAGCCCTGGCCAGCGCTTTGCTGACCGCATCCAGCCCTGCACAGGGTGCTGGAATGGCCCCTGCCCTGGGCAGCGCCGTGGCCCTGCGCGAGGACTTTGCCCAACACTTTGCCCGCATGGCGCGGCAAATCCAGCCGCGCTCGCCCTTGGCTGAGGCACCCCCGCAGCGGCAACACCTTGCCACCGACACGCCGCACCGGTCCGACGCGCGCTTTGCAGCACGCCCACCCATCACACATGAAAAGCCCGGCCCGAGCCGACCAGAGCCCCAGGGTGCGCAAAAAACCATGGACGACGACCCAGGCCCTGCCGATCCAGGTCAAAAAGCCAAAATGGGCGCAGCGCCAGACAGCGCAGACGCCCAAAGCGCCCAGGCCAAGCCTGCCAAAGAGGCGTCGACCTCGGCCACCGCAGAAAGCCAGTCAGAATCCACCGACACCGAAGACAACGCCGCGACACCCAAAGATGGGGGCGCCGTGAGCCCCAACCCGGCGTGGGTGGCGATCGGCCCAGACGGGCTGAAAACCTGGCAAATCAGTGAGCGGGTGCAAGTCATCACGACCAACGAACCCCTGCCCGACCCGCAAAGCAATGCCCAGTTTGCCCGCAGCATGGGGTTTGACGAGCAAATGATCCAGCGTCTGTTTGGGCCCGCGCCAGCCAGCGCCACAGGCACGGCAGTCGCCATGGCCGCTGCGATGGGCAGCGCGCAAGGTGCGGGCATGCCCACATTGGGCGAACTGGTTGCTGGCGTGGGACAACCCGCCTCATTCACGGTATCGGCCGAAGCGGCCAAAGCCATGGCCGGCCTGAGCGCTGCCAGCGCCAGTGCGGCACAGGGATTGCCCACCGTGGGGGACTTGCAAAATTTGGGCGCGCAAAGCATTCAGATCGTTGAATTGGCCGACGCCCAACTGGCTGCCACGCCGCAAGCCAGCCTCGCGCTGCCCACAGTCAGCACACAAAACATGCTGGCCATGTTGAGCGCTTTTGTACCCAACGCCGACAGCAAACGCCTGGTCGGCGACAGCGACAGCCGCGCCTTGGACACCATTGACCTGAGCGGCCTGGTGGGCGAGAGCCCTGGCAGCGCACTCAACCTGGCCAGCCCCAGTGCGGCGCGAAACAACCCCATGGGCGGCGTGTCCAACCCCAACCTGGCCCCCACCAGCACCGACATGGCCCAAACCTATCAAGACCTGAGTGACAAACTCTCGACCGAGTTGGCTGGCAGAATGCACCAGCAACTCAATGAAGGCCAGTGGAAAATGAAGTTGGGCCTCAAACCATCGCACCTGGGCGCGGTGGACGTTGAACTGGAAATGCGCGATGGGAAACTTTCAGCCGTGATCAACGCCGACAATGCCACCACCCAGCAACTGCTCAACCAGGGCAGCCCGCGCTTGCGCGAGGCCTTGAATGCCTTGGGTTGGGACCAAGCTTCAGTGAACATCGGACAAGGACATTCTTCATCGGCACAATCGGGCCAAGGCCAGGGGCAACACACAGGCCAGAACGGACAACATTTATCCCGCGGCGAGTCCATCCAAGGCGATGGGGCTGATGCCATGCCGAGCAAAACCCAAAACGCCAGCAATGCCTTGCTGGACATTTACGCTTAATCACACGAGACCAATAGGAGTTAGACATGGCCACTGAAGCACCCGCCGCAGAAGCACCTGCAGAAGAGAAAAAGAAAAAACCCATTTTGCTGATCATCCTGGGGGTGGTCGGTGTGATCGTGGTTGCCGTGGGCGTGGCCTTTGGCACGCTGTACTTCTCAGGCTACTACGAGAAAAAAGCCGAGATCGCGGCCATGGACAAAGTCGACGAGTTGGAAGCTGCGGCAGCCAAGGCCAAAGACGAAGCCCCGCAAAAAACCAAAAAAGAAGCCCCAGAGGCCACCAAGTTCGAAAAGAACTACATGCAAATGGAAAAGGACCTGATGACCAACATCACCGGCTCCAAAAAAGTCATGGTGGTGCAAGTGGCCCTGATGACCCATTACGACAACCGGGTGTTTGACAACATCAAAAAACACGAGTTCGCCATCCGCTCGGCCGTTTTGGACGTGATGCGCCAAACCACCGAGCCCGAAACGGCCAAGCCCGAGTTTCGCAAGCAACTGGCCGAAAAGATCAAAGACACCATGAACGAAATGCTCGAAAAATTGGAAGATTTTGGCGGCGTTGAGGAAGTGTTTTTCACATCCTTTGTGATGCAGTGATCCCATGGCGACGCAAAACAATTTACTGTCCCCCGATGAACTGACGGCGCTGACCGAGGGCATCAAGGACGGCTTGATCGAGGTCGATACGGGCTACAACACCCAAGCCCGGGTGAGCAAGCACGACCTGACCAGCGAGGACAGCAGCTTGGGGGTGAACGTCTCATCGATCGACATGATCAATGAGCGCTTCATCCGCATGTTTCGGTTTGGGTTGCTCGAGGTCTTGCGCACCAGCCCGCGGGTCAACCCAACCCGGGTGCAAATCGTCAAGTATGGCGACTACCTCAAAGAGCTCAAGCCGCCCTTGGCGGTGAACTTGGTTCGCATGAACCCCTTGCGTGGCTTTTCCGTGGTGATCATCGACCCCAATGTGGTGTTCAGCTCCTTGGACAGTTTTTTTGGTGGCTACGGCAAAGGGGTGGAAGAGCTCCCGCCTGGCCGGCTGTTCACGCCGACCGAAAACCGCATCATCAAACTCATTTTGGATGTATTTTTCCGCTCTCTGCAAGACGCATGGGCGCCGTTGATGCCTTTGCAATGCGAACATGTGAGCTCAGAGATCAACCCGCAATTTGCCCAAATTGCCGATGAGAACGACCTGGTGGTGCTCAGCCGCTTTGATTCGTATGCCCCCGGCGCCGGCGGCAAGGGCTTCATGGATTTGGTCTACCCCTATTCCTCCCTCAAACCGGTGCGCGATTTGTTGCGCAGCCGCGTCCAATCGGGCGATGGCAACGAGGAATCCGACAAGAAATGGCGCGAAGACCTGGCTGTGGCCGTGGGCGACTCGCGCATGGACTTGCACGTGGTCATGGGCCAAATCAAGACCACCTTGCATCACTTGCAAACCATGAAAGAAGGCGATTTGCTTTATTTCAAAAAACCCGAAATGGCGCAATTGATCGCCAACGGTGTGCCGTCCTTTGGTGTCAGCGTGGGTGCACGCGGCTCTCAAGTGGCGGTGCGCATTGAGCGACAAATTGTCCCCGGTCAAATTTAAGTCAGGAAAAAACCATGAGCGACGCCACAGACACCCCCGAGACCAACCCCGCCGAAGAACTTTCTGCATCGTCTGCCGCACTGGACGGACCGTCCGCAGAGGACTTCAAGTACAGCCACCCGGGCAACATCAACGCCGATGTGCTGCAAAACATCTCTGTTTCACTGTCCATCGAAGTGGGGCGGGCCCAAATCAAGATCAAGGATTTGATGCGCCTGACCCAAGGCAGCGTGGTCGAGCTGGACCGGATTGCGGGTGAGCCTTTGGACCTGCTGGTCAACAACACCGTCGTTGCCCAAGGCGAGGTGGTGTTGGTCAACGACCGCTACGGCATTCGACTCACCCGCGTCGTGCCCTCCACCGATCGGCTGAAAACCATTTAACGGTTTGCACATGCCAAAGCCACCCCTTGAGGTGGCTTTTTTTTGCGGCCCGGACATAACAACGCCTGCACATGCAGGCGTTGTTGTTTTCAAAGCCCCGTGTTCGGGGCGCTGTGCATCAGTTGGCGCCGATTTTGCGGCCATTCAATGGCTGCACGGGGCGGGCGTTCATCTTGAAGGGGAACTTGGCCACCTGGGCTTTGGAGATGTCCACCGGTGTTTTCAGGATGTAGAAGTTCACCCCTTCGGTACACGGTGGTGTGGTCAAGGAACCCTCATACGCATAGTGGGTCAAGGCCGCAGGGATCAGCTTGCCGGGGTCAAAGCTGATTTTGTCGAGCTTGACCTCGGGGCCTTCTTTGGCTGGGATGTTGTCCCACAACACATTGATGGCTTCGTTGTCCTTGCCCTCTTTGAGCAACACACCCACCACCGCCAGTTTGCCGGCTTTGCTCTTGTGCACAAAGTGGGCCACCATGGCCATGGGTTTGCCTTCGATTTTTTCTTCGCTGGGGCGGTGGAAGTGGAATTGGAGCAAGTCAAACACTTCGCCGTTGATTTTGGCCGTGCTGCCTGGGGGAATGTTGACTTGGATGGTGTGGCCGTTGTTGAGCATGCGCAACGGGCCGGCTTTGTAGCTGACTTCCAAGCTGTCTTTGGATTTTTCAAAAGGCCCAACGATGTTCAAAGGCGACTGCTTTTTGCCATTGGCACAGGTGGGGAACTCTTTGCCCCAGCTTTCGGGGCCCATTTCGCCCTCGTAACCCCAATGGGGGGCACCGCCATGACCGCCTTTGCCGTGTTTGTCATCGCCCTTGCCTGGGGCACAGTCGGCCAAAACAGTGATTTTTTCGCCCGCAGCGACCAGGGCATTTTGCGCCGCGCACACGGCGTTGAGGCGGCTGGACCAATCGGCCATCTCCAAGGCCTTGTTGAACGCGCTGACAGTTTCGGGGTCTTTGGGGCCGTTGGTCAACAAACGCACAGCGCCCAAGCTGAGTTGGCGCTCTGCGCTCAAACCGGTTTTCAGACCTTTGTAGATGCTCTCGATATCACCCAACAACACGCCGTTGGCAAAAGCGGCCTTGACCGCTTCGAGTTCGCGCGCCTTGGCGCTGAGGTCCTTGACCTTGGCCTCGGCTTCGTTCAGTTCTTCACTGGTTTTGGCCAGCTCTTCCTTGGCTTCGTCCAAACTCTCCACCACTTCTGTCAGCTCATGGGAGATGTGCTTTTTGCCAGAAAAATTCATGTAGCCAAACGCACCGGCGGCCACCAGCAACAGGCCCAGCACGATTTCAAGGAGTAAACGCAGGTATTTTTTCATGGTGAATCACATTCCAGTCGAGATGCTCAAAATAAGGCCGACCCGTGGTCGACGCCCAAGCGCACAGAAAACCTGTCGCCTTTGGTTGGTGAGGGAGTATCGGCCCGAATGGGCCTGGACTTGAGCCCGCGTGCGCAGAAGTTGCGCAAATGAAATCTTATGATTTACTTAGGCACGCACAAACAAGGTCACCAGCGGATCTGGGCCCCGCTGGCAACTCCAGTGCCCGTGCACCTGGGCATCAAAGACGGCGCCCTCGGGCAATAAATCGGCGGAATAAAAATGCTGGCCCGGGTGGAAGATGCGCGAGCTGCCGTCTTGCAAGCCGATTTCCATTTGGCCCTCTAATATAAAGACCCATTGCGGGTGCGAGCTGACATGAAATGCGCTGCGAAAACCCACCGGGCTGTGGCGCAATTGGTAACCGCCGCTTTGCATCAGGGTCGACAAGCGCGACTGCGGTGTGCCTTGGTCCAGCGCCAAAACCTGCTCGCGAAAGCGCGCACGCCCATCGGTGTCAGTGAACAAAATGGTTTGTGTGAATGTGCTCATATCGGTCATCATAAGGGCTGGCCAAGGCGGCCTTTAGAATCTGTGCTTCTTTCACAGCCTCTGGATTGACACCATGAACCGCTGCACCCGGCCTTGCGCCCACTTTGCGCCATGAGCCCCAAAGTTTTCATCAAAACCTTCGGTTGCCAAATGAACGAGTACGACTCGGACAAAATGGCCGATGTGTTGCACCAAGCCCAAGGCTATGAAACCACCGATGATGTGGAGCAAGCCGATCTGATTGTGTTCAACACCTGCTCGGTGCGCGAAAAGGCCCAAGAAAAAGTGTTTTCCGACCTGGGACGGGTCAAGCACTTGGCGAAAAAGGGGGTGCGCATTGCGGTGGGCGGTTGTGTGGCCAGCCAAGAAGGGGCGGCCATCATCGCCCGCGCGCCGTTTGTGGACGTGGTGTTTGGACCGCAAACCTTGCACCGCTTGCCGCAACTGCTGGACCAGCGGCGCGATTTGGCCAAGCCACAGGTCGATATTCAATTCCCTGAGATTGAAAAGTTCGATCACCTGCCCCCCGCGCGGGTCACGGGCGCCTCGGCTTTTGTCAGCATCATGGAGGGTTGCTCCAAATACTGCAGCTATTGCGTGGTGCCCTATACCCGGGGCGAAGAGGTCAACCGCCCGCTGGACGATGTGCTGGTCGAGGTGGCCGGCTTGGCCGCGCAAGGCGTCAAAGAGATCACCTTGCTGGGCCAAAACGTCAACGCTTACCGCGGGACCATGGGTGGCACCAGCGACATCGCCGACTTTGCCCTGCTGATTGAATACGTGGCCGACATCCCTGGCATCGAGCGCATTCGCTACACCACCAGCCACCCCAACGAGTTCACCCAACGCTTGATGGATGTGTACGCGAAGGTGCCACAGTTGGTGAGCCACTTGCATTTGCCAGTGCAACACGGATCAGACCGCATTTTGATGGCCATGAAGCGCGGCTATACCGCCATGGAATACAAGAGCACCATCCGCAAACTGCGCGCCATCCGGCCTGACTTGTCGATGAGCAGCGATTTCATCGTCGGCTTTCCCGGCGAAACCGAAGAAGACTTTCAAAAGATGATGAAGCTCATCGATGACATTCGGTTTGACAGCTCATTTAGCTTCATCTTCAGCCCACGCCCAGGCACGCCTGCGGCTGCCTTGCACGACGAGACGCCGCATGCGGTGAAACTGGCCCGGCTGCAACATCTGCAAGCCCGCATCGAAGAGAACGTGCAAGCCATCAGTGCCAGTCGGGTGGGCACGGTGCAGCGCATCTTGGTCGAAGGGCCATCGCGCAAACCGGGCCTGGCCGGACCCCAGTCCATGGGCCGCACGGCGTGCAATCGGATTGTGAATTTCCCCAGCGGGCCCGATCACGCCAGGCTGGTGGGGCAGATGATCGATGTGCGCATCACCGAGGCCTTGCCCCATTCCTTGCGTGGCGAGGTGCTCACGCGGGCTTGAGCCGGCCCCTAGCTGGCCCCTAGCTGGCCCAAACACCAGGCCTGAATGGGCCTCACTGGTCATGACCCGGCATGACCCAGCCTCAGCGGGGCATGCCAGGAAAACCGCCCATGCCTTTCATGCCACCCAATTTTTTCATCATCTTCATCATGCCACCGCCGCGCATTTTTTTCATCATGTCTTGCATCTGGGCAAACTCATTGAGCAATCGGTTGACTTCTTGCACCTGAACACCGGCCCCTGCGGCGATGCGGCGCTTGCGGGTGGCTTTGATCAAATCCGGATGGGTGCGCTCGCGCGGCGTCATGCTGTGGATGATGCCTTGCTTGCGGTTCATTTCTTTTTCCGCCCGGTTGAGGTCAATGGCACCGGCCTTGGCGGTCAACTGCGAGGGCAACTTGTCCATCATGCTGGCCAAGCCACCCATTTGCTTCATTTGCTGCAACTGGGCCAAAAAGTCGTTCAGGTCAAAGCCGGCGCCTGACTTGACCTTGGCGGCCATTTGTTGCGCCGCCTGCATGTCGACACCGGCCGTGACTTGTTCCACCAAGGCCACGATGTCGCCCATGCCCAAAATGCGACCGGCATGGCGCTGGGCATCAAACACCTCCAAGCCATCTATTTTTTCACTGGTGCCGGCAAATTTGATGGGCGCGCCCGTGATCTGGCGCACAGACAAAGCCGCGCCGCCGCGGGCATCGCCGTCGGTTTTGGTCAACACAATGCCCGTCAAAGGCAGGGCCTCATGGAAGGCGCGCGCCGTGTTGACCGCATCTTGGCCCTGCATAGCGTCCACCACAAACAAGGTCTCGACGGGGTTGAGGGCTTGGTGGATCTGCTGGATTTCCAGCATCAAGGCTTCATCAATGGCCAAGCGACCGGCGGTGTCGACGAGCAACACATCAAAGTAATGCCGTTTGGCGTACTCAAGCGCTGCCAACACAATGTCCACAGGTTTTTGCCCCACCTCGCTGGGAAACCATTCCGCTTGGGCTTGGGCCGTGACCGTTTTGAGCTGCTCAATGGCCGCTGGTCGGTAAACGTCGGCTGAGACCGTGAGCACCTTTTTTTTGCGCTTGAGGATCAAGTGGCGCGCCAGCTTGGCCGTGGTGGTGGTTTTGCCGGCCCCTTGCAAGCCCGCCATCAAGATCACCGCCGGCGGTTGGGCCGCCAAGTTGATGTCAGCCACGCCCTCGCCCATCGTGGCGGCCAATTCGCGCTGAACCAGGCCCACCAAGGCCTGGCCTGGCGTGAGCGAGCCCACCACCTCTTGGCCCAGGGCTTTGTCTTTGACGCGGGCAATGAACTCGCGCACCACGGGCAGCGCCACATCGGCTTCGAGCAAGGCCATGCGCACCTCGCGCAACATGTCGGCGACGTTGGACTCGGTGATGCGGGCCTGCCCACTGAGGTGCTTGACCAGTTTGGAAAGCTTGTCGGAAAGTGCGGTGGCCATGGGGATTCGCTGCAAAGCGGTTGAATGAAGGACCCAAGGGGCCGAAAGAAAAGCGCAGCGCAGGCTTTGGGCAAAACGCTAAACTCAGGTCATGATTTTACCTGCGGACCTTTCCCTGAACCAGTTGCTCAGCGCTGTGGCGGTACTGCTGTATGTGGCCAGCGCGCTCTTGGGCCCGCAATTGGGCGTGGCCAATAGCCGGCGCATGCTCTCTGTGGCCTGGGGCACCCATGCCTGGGCCTGGGTCAGTGGGCTGATGGGCATCGGTGACAGCTTGGGTCCCCATTTTGGCTTTGCCCCGGCTCTTTCGGTGACTTGCTGGCTGGTCATGGCCTTTTATGCCCTGGAGCAGCGCTGGGTGCCCCAAGTGCGTTCACGCGGGGCTTTGGGCGGCTTGGGCGCTGCTGTCGTGCTGTTGACCCTGGTTTTTCCTGGCAAGGCCATGAATGTCAATGCCTCAGCATGGTTGCCCCTGCATTGGGCGTTTGGCTTGGCTTCTTATGGTTTATTTGGCGCCGCCGTGGTGCATGCCGCCTTGATGACGCGCGCCGAGCGGCAAATGCGCTTGGCCGCAGATGCCAACATTGGCATGCCCTTGCTCACCTTGGAGCGGCTGACATTCAGGTTTGTCGGCGCAGGTTTTGTGCTGCTCAGTGCGACTTTGCTGGCCGGTTGGTGGTTTGGCGAGCAGTTGTACGGCTCGGGCCACGCTTGGCGCTGGGACCACAAAACCATTTTTTCGCTGTTGTCGTGGCTGTGCTTTGCCATTTTGTTGTTTGGCCGCACCCAACTGGGCTGGCGCGGTCTCACCGCTGTTCGGGTGCTCTACGCGGGCACCGGCTTGCTGCTGCTGGCCTATGTGGGCTCGCGCTTTGTGTTGGAGGTGATTTTGGATCGCCTCGGATGAAGTTCTTGCTGCTGCTGTTGGTGGTGTTGGTTGGCGCTGGGTGGTGGCGTCACCACAAACGCGGCAAAACACCGCCAACTCCCCCCACGGACCACCCATCGGCCGAGCGCATGGTGCACTGCGAGCGCTGTGGACTGCACTTGCCTCAAACCGACGCCATTGCCGCCGACGGTGTCTTTTTTTGCAGCAAAGAGCACCAGCTGCGCAACGGCGCATGACGCATGCTTGAACGCCCAGCACACCCGCTGTGGGCACAAGGCTGGTACAGATACGCGCGCCGCTGCCCGTCACCCAACTTTGGCCCCAGGCCGATGGGCACACCCATTGATTTGGTGGTGGTGCATGCCATCAGCCTGCCGCCCGGCGAATATGGCTCCTCGCATGTGTTAGATTTGTTCACCAACCAACTGGCGGTCCACGAACACCCTTACTTTCAAAGCCTACAAGGTCTTCAGGTTTCGGCCC
>CANNNH010000041.1 GCA_947505915.1 Comamonadaceae bacterium | reverse complement strand
GTTTCATTACGAGCTCAAGCACTTTGTAGGCCGGCCTTCACCTATCTACCATGCGGCACGCATGAGCCGTGAACAAGGCGGCGCGCAAATTTACCTCAAGCGTGAAGACCTGAACCACACCGGCGCGCACAAGATCAACAACACCATCGGCCAGGCCATGCTGGCCAAGCGCATGGGCAAGCCGCGCATCATTGCCGAAACCGGTGCCGGCCAGCACGGCGTGGCCACAGCCACCATCTGCGCACGCTACGGCTTGGAGTGCGTGGTTTACATGGGCAGCGAAGACGTCAAGCGACAAAGCCCCAACGTCTACCGCATGAAACTGCTGGGCGCCACCGTGGTGCCGGTTGAAAGCGGCAGCAAAACGCTCAAAGACGCACTCAACGAAGCCATGCGAGACTGGGTCGCCAACGTGGACAACACCTTCTACATCATCGGCACCGTGGCCGGCCCGCACCCTTACCCCATGATGGTGCGCGACTTCCAGAGCGTGATCGGCGAAGAGTGCCTGGTGCAAATGCCCGAGATGCTGGGCGGCAAACAGCCCGACGCGGTGCTGGCCTGCGTGGGTGGCGGCAGCAACGCCATGGGTATTTTTCACCCCTACATAAAGCACGAGAACACGCGTCTGATCGGCGTGGAAGCGGCCGGCGAGGGCATGGACAGCGGCAAACATTCGGCATCACTCCAACGCGGTGTGCCCGGCGTGCTGCACGGCAACCGCACCTACGTGCTGCAAAACGAAGACGGCCAGGTGACTGAGACGCACAGCATCAGCGCCGGCCTGGACTACCCGGGCGTGGGTCCCGAGCACGCTTTCCTTAAAGACATAGGCCGCGCCGAATACGTCGGTATCACCGACGCCGAGGCGCTGTCGGCCTTTCATTACCTGTGCCGCACCGAGGGCATCATCCCAGCGCTGGAGTCCAGTCACGCGGTGGCCTACGCCATGAAAATGGCCAAGACCATGCGCTCGGACCAGTCGATTCTGGTCAATATGTCGGGCCGCGGCGACAAGGACATCGGCACCGTGGCCGACCTGTCCAACGCCAGCTTCTACTGCCGCCCTTCCTGCCAGGGCCAGGGCGTCAAGGGCGGCCCGGCCGGCACCGAGCAAGTAATAGGGTTCAGGCGTGACGCCGGGCAGCCCCAAGTCGCGCCAGCCCCCTCGGGGGGCAGCAAGGACACGTCAGTGCCGAGCGTGGGGGCCATGAAGTGAGCCGTATTGAGCCCGTGATGAGCGCGCTGCTTGCGCAAAAGCGCAAGGCGCTGATTCCTTATGTGACCGCAGGCTTTCCGTTTGCCGACATCACGCCCGCGCTGATGCACGGCATGGTGGCTGGCGGCGCTGACGTCATTGAGTTAGGCGTGCCTTTTTCAGACCCCAGCGCTGACGGTCCGGTCATTCAAAAAGCCGGCGACCGCGCGCTGGCCTTTGGCATCGGCCTGGTGCAGGTGCTGGCCATGGTGCGCGAGTTCCGTCTGCAAGACGACAAAACGCCGGTGGTGCTGATGGGTTACGCCAACCCGGTCGAGGCCTACGACTTCAAACGCGGTGCCGATGCCTTTGTGCGCGACGCGGCTGCCGCCGGCATTGACGGCATTTTGATCGTGGACTATCCGCCCGAAGAATGCGTGGACTTTGCCGCTAAGCTGCGTGCGCACCACATGGACCTGATTTTTTTACTGGCCCCAACCAGCACGCCCGAGCGCATGGCGCAGGTGGCCCGGGTCGCCAGCGGCTATGTGTACTACGTCTCGCTTAAGGGAGTGACGGGTTCGGGCGCGCTCGACATTGACGCGGTAGAGGCCATGCTGCCGCGCATCCGCGAGCATGTCAGCGTACCGGTGGGTGTGGGTTTTGGCATTCGCGACGCCGCTACCGCCAAGGCCATCAGCCGGGTGGCAGACGCCGTGGTCATCGGCTCCAAGATTATTCAGCTGATCGACCAGCAACCGCGTGAGCAGGTGGTGCCTGTTGTGCGTGAATTCCTGGCTGATATCCGCAGCGCGCTGGACGCATAATTGCGCTTGATTTAAGGAAACACGATGAGCTGGCTCGAAAAACTGCTTCCACCCAAGATCACACCCACCGACCCGACTGAGCGCCGCAGCGTGCCGGAAGGCTTGTGGATCAAGTGCCCCAGCTGCGAGGCTGTGCTTTATAAAACCGACCTCGAAACCAACCAGAACGTCTGCCCGCAGTGCAGCCACCATCACCGCATAGGCGCGCGCGCCAGGCTGGACTCTTTTCTGGACGCTGAAGGTCGCTACGAAATCGGCCAGGAAGTTCTGCCCGTAGACCCGCTCAAGTTCAAAGACAGCCGCAAATACCCCGAGCGCCTGAAAGAAGCCTTAGAAAACACCGGCGAGACCGATGCGCTGATTGTCATGGGCGGCGCGGTGCACAGCATTGGCGTGGTGGTGGCTTGCTTTGAGTTTGACTTCATGGGCGGCAGCATGGGCAGCGTGGTGGGCGAGCGCTTTGTGCGCGGTGTGCACGCAGCCATTGAGCAAAAAGTGCCTTTCATCTGCTTTACCGCCACCGGTGGCGCGCGCATGCAAGAGGGCTTGCTCAGCCTGATGCAAATGGCCAAGACCAATGCCTCACTCACACGTTTGGCAAAAAAAGGCCTGCCCTATATCAGCGTGCTGACCGACCCGACCATGGGCGGCGTGAGCGCCGGCTTTGCTTTTGTGGGTGATGTGGTGGTGGCCGAGCCCAAAGCGCTGATCGGCTTTGCCGGCCCGCGCGTGATCGAGTCCACCGTGCGGGTGACCTTGCCTGAAGGATTTCAACGCGCAGAATTTCTGCAGACCAAGGGCGCCGTCGATCTGATCTGCGACCGCCGCGAATTGCGCATCACCATTGCCGGGATGCTGGCCATGCTGATGCGTCAACCGGTCGATGCCGTCGATTAAGTGAATGCCCCTGGCGCCGTGCCAAATTCCATGACTGAGACCTTGACCCTTTCCGAGCTGCCCTTGTTCCCCCTGGGCTCTGTGCTTTTTCCCGGGGGTTTGCTGCCGCTGCGTATTTTTGAAGTGCGCTACCTCGACATGATCGGCAAATGCCGCAAAAACGGTACGCCTTTCGGCGTGGTCGCACTGACGCAGGGCACTGAAGTGCGCCGGCTGCAGGACGAGACGGGCGACGGGGATTTCCCAACTGAAAGCTTTGAAGACATAGGCACCTTGGCCAGCATCACGGAGTTTTCAGCGCCGCAAGCCGGCTTGGTGATGGTGCGGTGCACAGGCACCCAGCGCTTCAAAGTAAGCCGCAGCCATCAACTCAAACATGGACTGTGGATGGCAGAGGCCACAACCCTGCCCGATGACAAGCTGGTGCCTGTACCTTCCGACTTGCAAGCGGCCAGCGATGGGCTGAAAAAGGTGATCCGCACCCTGCAAGAGCGTGATGTGCCAGCCGACCAGATGCCTGTCTTGCCCCCCTATCACTTCGATGATTGCGCCTGGGTGGCTAACCGCTGGAGTGAATTGCTGCCCATGTCGGCCAAGCGCAAGCATCAACTGATGGCGCTGGACAACCCGCTTTTGCGGCTGGAACTGGTGAACGACATACTCGATCGCAGCGGAATTTCGACCTAGCCTGGGGGCCGGGACTCAAACCCCCGCTTTAAAACCTAAAATCAGCACTTTGGCAGACCGCTTGCCTTTGACTCTTTTTTTGATTAGTTCTTTTCCGGCTGCCCTATGTCCACACCCAACGCCCTGCCCCATGACGCCACCGCCGCCCCGGCCGTTGACGATAACCAACTGATGGCCGAGCGCCGCGAAAAGCTCAAAGCCTTGCGTGCAGGCGGCATTGCTTTTCCCAACGACGTCAAACCCGGTCACCGCGCAGAAGCTCTTTTTGCGCAATACGATGACAAAACAAAAGAAGAGCTTGAGCCGCTGGCCGTCAAGGTCAATGTGGCCGGCCGCATGATGCTCAAGCGCGTCATGGGCAAGGCCAGCTTTGCGACCATCCAGGACGCGTCTTTCGGCTCCTCGCACGGCCGCATCCAGGTTTACATCAACAACGAAGGCGTGGGTGAAGACTTGCACAACGCCTTCAAACACTGGGACCTGGGCGACATCGTGGCCGCTGAAGGCACGCTGTTCAAAACCAAAACCGGCGAGCTGTCGATCCATGCCACCGGCCTGCGCCTGATCACCAAGAGCCTGCGTCCGCTGCCCGACAAGTTTCACGGCGTGGCCGACCAGGAAGTCAAATACCGTCAGCGCTATGTGGACCTGATCACCGACGAAGCAGCGCGCAAACGTTTTGTGGCGCGGAGCAAAGCAGTGAGCAGCCTGCGTGAGTTCATGGTGGCCAACGAGTTTCTGGAAGTCGAAACGCCGATGCTGCACCCGATTCCGGGCGGCGCCAACGCCAAGCCTTTCAAGACGCACCACAACGCGCTGGACCAGGAAATGTTTCTACGCATCGCGCCCGAGCTGTACCTCAAGCGCCTGATCGTGGGCGGTTTTGAGCGCGTGTTCGAGATCAACCGCAGCTACCGCAACGAAGGCATCAGCGTTCGGCACAACCCCGAGTTCACCATGATGGAGTTCTACGCCGCCTGGTGGAACTACAACGACCTGATGGCCTACACCGAAGCGCTGCTCCGCGACGTGGCGCACAAAGCCTGCGGCACGCTGCAACTGAGCTACGGCGGCAAGCCGGTAGACCTGAGCCAGCCTTTTGAACGTCTGACGATCCGTGAAGCCATCCTCAAGCACACCGACGCCGGCGCGAACGTGGACGACGCAGTGTGGCTGACCAACGCCGTCAAAAAACTCGGCTGCACCGAACAAAAAGACCGCCTCTCGGCGCGCTCGCTGGCCAGCCTGCAAGTGTTGTACTTTGAAGAAACCGTCGAAGACAAGCTCTGGCAGCCCACCTTCATCATGGAGCATCCGACCGAAATCTCGCCGCTGGCCCGCGCCAACGACGCCCGCCCTGAAGTGACCGAGCGCTTTGAGCTCTACATCACCGGCCGCGAGTTCGGCAATGGTTTTAGCGAGCTCAATGACGCACAGGAACAAGCTGCGCGCTTTCACTCACAAGTCTCGGCCAAGGATTCGGGTGACGACGAGGCCATGTTCTATGACGCCGATTTTGTGCGCGCCCTCGAATACGGCATGCCGCCCACCGGCGGTTGCGGCATCGGCATAGACCGCTTGATGATGCTGCTGACCGACAGCCCCAGCATCCGCGACGTGATCCTGTTCCCGGCACTGCGCCGCGAGAACTGAAAACGGCCACCTTCGGTCCTACACGCAACCCGCCACCTCCGCCGCCTCCGTCATTCCCGCGCAGGCGGGAATCCATCCCCTGCCCCCGCCTCTACCCGCGCCCCTAGCCCATGAAATACCTCCAAGGCTACCCCGACGCGCTGCGTGAGCAAGTGCAGCAACTGATTGCCGACGGACAACTGGGCACGGTGTTGCTCAAAAAATACCCCGAAGCCCATGGCGTGCGCACAGACAAAGCGCTGTACGACTACGTGATGGACCTGAAAAACCGTTTTTTGCGCAACTCAGACCCGTTGTCACGTGTGCTGTTTGACAACAAGCTGCAAGTGATCGCGCACGCGCTGGGCACGCACACCACGATCTCGCGCGTGCAAGGCGGCAAGCTCAAAGCCAAGCGCGAGATCCGCGTGGCCAGCCTGTTCAAAGATGGCCCAGCCGAATTTTTAAAAATGATTGCAGTGCATGAGCTGGCGCACATCAAAGAGCGCGAGCACGACAAGGCTTTTTACAAGCTTTGCACCTACATGGAGCCGCAGTACCACCAGTACGAGTTTGACCTGCGGGTCTACCTCACGCATCTGGATACAGTGGGTAAGCTGGAGTGGAACCCCAATCCTTAGCCACTGGGCAACAATAAATCTGTTCAGCCGCTCCAGCCCAAGTGATTTAGAAATGTCCGTGTACGCTCGACAGTCGGATTGTCAAAAATTTGAGCCGAAGGGCCTTGCTCAATGATTGTTCCCTGATCAAAAACGACCACCCAATCCGCAACTTTGCGGGCAAATGTCATTTCATGGGTGACCACCACCATGGTCATACCTTCTTCCGCCAAGGTTTTCATCACGCTAAGTACCTCGCCGATAGTTTCGGGATCCAGCGCTGAGGTGGGCTCGTCAAACAGCATCACCTCGGGTTGCATGGCCAGGGCACGCGCAATGGCTACACGCTGTTGCTGGCCTCCTGAGAGATTGGCCGGGTAGTTTTCCATCTTGTCGGAAAGCCCTACTTTCTCGAGCATGCGGGCTGCATGTGCATTGGCGTCTGCCACATTCATGCCCAGCACAGTGGTCAAAGCAATCGCTACGTTTTGAAGCGTATTTTTATGCGGAAAGAGCTCAAAATTCTGAAATACCATGCCCATGCGCTGCCGAACTTTACGGATGGAGCGGTCATCTTTTGGAAGGGCAATGCCATTGACCAGGATTTCGCCGCTGTTGATCGCTTCGAGCGCATTGGTGCAGCGCAATACGGTAGATTTACCAGAGCCTGAAGGTCCGATCAGACACACCACTTCACCCTTGAAGACATCCAACGAGATCCCGTGCAGGGCCTGAAACTGGCCGTAGCGCTTGGTGATATTGCGGTAGTTGAGGACCGGCTCTCGTAAAGCCCCGGGGCGATGGGTGTAACTCGTGCTCATTCATTCACCTTGTATTTTTCGCGTATCCAGTCCACCAGCTTGGCCTGCGGATAACCTAGCATCCAATAGATAACGGCCATGGCAGTTAGCATTTCAAGGACGCGGAAAGTTTGTGAGCGAATAGTCATAGAGGCATGCGCCAACTCGCCCACAGCGATCACAGACACCAATGAAGTGTCTTTAAATAGTGCTACCCAGGTGCTGGCCAGTACCGGCAACACCCGTCGCCACGCCTGTGGCAGGATGATCTTGAACATAGCCTGCGTTTTGCTGAAGCCCAAAGCCACCGCAGCTTCGGTCTGCCCTTTACGTATGGACTGAATACCTGCACGAAAAGTTTCTGAGTTGTAGGCCGAAACATTCAGGCAAAGGGCTAGGAGCCCAGTGTTGAAGGCAGACAACTCAATGCCCGAGACCATAGGCATGACATAAAAAGCCCAGTAAACAACCAGGATCAGCGGCAGATTGCGAAACAGCTCTACAAAAGCCGTACTGCCTCTGGCCAGCCAAGGCATGGATGAAAGTCGCATCAACGCCAGCAAAATACCACCCGGCACTGCCACCAGCATGGTCAGCACCGTCAGCAAGATAGTGATGCCTATACCGTCCAGTAACATTTGACGGTATTGCCAGACAACGGACCAGTCGTAGTTCAAGAGCGCCCCAAAAAAGCCCAGCGGCGGTAAGCCATATCGACCAGGCGCGTGATGGGAAAAAGAATGATGAAGTAAACCAGCATGGCGAAAGTGAATATCTCTACCGGGTGGTAGGTCTGCCCTGCCAGCGTTTCCGACCGTTTCATGTATTCAGGAACGGCGATGACCGCAGCAATGGCCGTGTCCTTGATGGTGATCGATATCACCGATCCAAAGGAGGGAAGCATCCTGACCACAGCCTGCGGCATTATCAGGTGGCGCACCACTTGGGCTTTGGACATGCCAAGGGCCAAGCCGGCGCCAGTCTGTCCAGCCCTGACCGACTCAATACCGGAGCGCACGATTTCAGCCACAAAAGGGGCAATGTGCATGGTCAGTGCAATGACGGCGGCCCAAAAGGTCGGGATTGAAATGCCCAGTAACAATGGCAAAGCAAAAAACGTCCACACCAGCACCACCAGCACAGGGATGGCGCGCATCGAATCAATGTAAAAAACCAGCGGCCATCTGAGCCAACGGGGGCCGTAAATCCGACCGACAGCCATGGCAAAACCCAGTAACAGGCTTGCCACCACCGTCAGTCCGGACAGTCCCAGCGTGATGCCGAAACCGCCCCAGAGATACCGCCAATTCTCAAGAATCGGCGAGAAATCAAATTCCATGGCTCAGATGTCTGGGGAGCTCAGAGCTTGTCGATGATCTTGCGCTCTTCGGAGTCAAGCTGTGGCTTCATGCGCGTGGCCACGGCACGCAACCAGTTGGTGAAGGCAGCCTGGTTTTTATCCACGCCCAGACCGACGGGTGCAGCTTTTTCCATGCTGCCCTGGCATTCGTTAGCGCTTGGCAAGACGGCCAGGCCCTTGACCTTTTTAGCCATACCAACATAAGGCACACGGTTGATCGGCGCGGCATCGGCGCGCTTGGACATGACTTCTTCGACCGGCGCTGTTGCACCCGAATTGGTCACGCCGCGCAGCTTGGCTTTGGGAAAGCGCTCCTTGACCCAACCTTCTTCACCGCCACCAATGAAATAGGCAATGGTGATGTCAGGGCGGTTCAAATCGTCAACACTTTTTGACTGGGAAAATTTGGCGTTGTCAGCACGGCCGAACATGCACACGCTGGTGGCTGAGTAAATGACGAAGTCAATGGCTTTGAGACGGTCCGGCGTTTCAGCCAGAGGCGTGATGGACAGATCGACCTGATTCGAAGCCAGCACAGGGACTTTGGTTTCGTGCGATACCAGCACAGGCTCGACCTTCACACCCAGCACCCGGGCGTATTCCTTGGTCAGCAGCCAAGCGGGGCCGGACCAGGCTTCGCCGCCGTCGGACTTGGTGTTTTCAGCCAGCCAGGGCAGGTTGGCCAACACACCGACCCGCAGCACGCCGGCTTTGCGGATCGCGTCAATGCGCGGGCTCACGCCGGGTGCAGGCACATCCTGTGCAAAAGCGGGTAAGGTGGCAATGACTGCCAGGGACAAGAGTGCCGAACGAATATGCTTTTTCATTTTCAATTTTCCTCATCATGGTTAGTTAAGGGGATCACACAAAAATCAAGGCGGTCAACTCAAGACCAACCTTTGACAAATTCGCTGACGACGCGGTCAATGTGCTGTTGCATCGCCGTGCGTGCGGCCTCGCTGTCTCTGGCGGCAATGGCACTGAACACCAGCTGGTGATCGCTCAAGCTGGCCTCTCGCATGACGGGTGTGTGAAAGTGCTCTTCCAGGCGCTCCCAGATCGGGCCTCTCAATTGAGACCAGAGGGCGGTCACCATTTGCACCAGCACAGCATTACCGGTGGCTTCGGCGATGCGCAGATGAAACTGCAAGTCAGAAGCGGCATTGGCCGGCTTGTCGTGGAAGTTCAGGCGCATGTCGGCCAGCGCGGCATGAATGCGGTCTACGTCCCGGTCTTGTCGCAGCCCGGCGGCCTGCGCCGCAATCTCCCCCTCCAGAAGTCGCCTGGCTTGCAGCAACTCAAAGGGGCCGGGACCGGCATGCACATAAGCAGGGCTGGTACCGCCCGGTAAATCTCGCACATAAATACCGGAGCCCATACGGACTTCGACCAGCTCTTGCACTTCCAGCGCAATAACAGCCTCACGCACTGCCGTGCGACTGACATTGAAACGATCTGCCAGCGCGCGCTCCGAAGGCAGGCGCGCACCTACCGCAAACTCGCCACTGGCCAACAAACCCATGATCTGCTCAGCCAAGCGTTGGTAGCTTCGCTCAACCCCGTCAAGCGGCTCAGCCGGGTGCACCCCACTCAGGGCGGTGGCTGGCAAGGCTGACGTTGGAACAAGAAAGAGAGTCAAACTTCGCAGGCTTTCATCAAAGAAATTGGTCAGCCAATTTTGACGAAGTCGGCGATTTTTGCTCTAGTGATATTCCACTAGTGGCTTGAAAAAATGAAAAAAGTAGATTTCTGCGTGGGGATTCAACTTTTTTATGATTTTTTCTTTAGGTGGTTGACCAATTCACGAAAGGAAAATCCTGCCGCACCTCAGGGTTAGGCACTGCCGATTTGACAGTTTTAACCTTACTCACGGGCGGCGAATCATGGTGGCCGGATCTCAGGGAAGCGGCGGTTTTTGCCTAGCTTCCTCCCTTTTTCTAACTTTATCGCCTTTTCCTACATTGCTGCTACACGTAGCACCGTTCACTATTGAGTGCTGCATGGAGTAGTGACATGGCTTAGCGCTAGGCCCGATTCAAGCATGGACTTCATGCAGCCCTACCCCGCGGACAATCTACAAGAGCAGATGGCGCCCCAGGGGTGACTCCTTTGCCCGCCTTGACTGCGGACACCCAGCGGCGAGTGCAGCAGTTTTTTGCTGAAACTCAAAGACAAGCGCTCAGAGATAATTCACACGTATGGATTCCCTGTCTCAACTAGTCCTGGGTGCCGCCGTTTCAGTCGCCGTGATGGGCCGCCGTACAGCGGTGTGGAAAACGGCGCTGTGGGGCGCCGTCGCGGGCACACTGCCCGATCTTGATGTCCTGATCGACCAAGGCGATGTCATCCGGAACATGGTGCTGCACCGCGCCGAAAGCCATTCGATTTTCTGGTTGACCCTGTGCTCCCTGCCTTTTTCCGTATTGGTCGCGCGGCTGCATGGCCAATGGGGTTTGCT
>CANNNH010000040.1 GCA_947505915.1 Comamonadaceae bacterium | reverse complement strand
AGCTCAAAGAAAAACCCATCACGCGCGACGAGATCTACATCGCCGACGAAGCCTTTTTCTCCGGCACGGCGGCTGAAGTCACGCCCATCCGCGAACTCGACCGCATCGAGATCGGCAGCGGCTCGCGCGGCCCCATCACCGAAAAAATCCAGGCGGCGTTCTTTGACATCGTCAATGGCCGCAACCCGAAATATGCCAGCTGGCTGACCCGGGTTTGAGCATGAGCAAGCCACCCAAAACCGGCGCCGTGGTTGAACTGCGTGCCAGCGAACTCAACAGCCAGGGCGGCGTCTTTTGCCCCAACCCGAACATGAACCTGCAAAGCAGCCACCCCAAGGTTTATTTGGGGCTGGCCGAAAGCGGCCAGGCGCGCTGCCCGTATTGCAGCACGCTGTACAAGCTCAAAGACGGCGAGCACTTCAGCGCCCATCACTGAAAGTGCGCATCGCGGGGGCTGAATCACTCGACATGCAGTGCGATTAATCGTATGATTAACCACACTACTTATCCTGCTTTAGGAGCCCGGCATGTCCCACATCAGCGCCAACGACCTCAAAACCAAAGGCATAGCTGCCATTGAATTGGCTTTGAGCACCGCACCGGAGGCCATTGTCTCTGTGCGCGGCACAGACAAGTTTGTGGTGATGGGCATGGCGCACTACCACTACCTGCGTGAATGCGAGCTGGACGCCGCGCTGGCCCAGACCCGCGCTGACCTGGCCGCAGGTCGTGCAGTGCAAGAGTCGCCCGAGGCCCACATGGCACGGCTGGACGCCATGTGATGCAGCCAGCGCCACCGTTTGCGCTGGTCTTTACTGAGCAATACAACCGACGGGCAGCGCGGTTCCTCAAGCGCCACCCGGACCTTCGCCAGCAATACCTCAAGACCCTGCAAGTGCTTCAAGCCAATCCGGCTCATCCATCACTGCGTTTGCACCCGCTGCGCGGCAAACTGGACGCCCTGCATTCGGTGTCGATCAACCTGTCGTACCGCATCACTTTAGAGTTGCTGATTCAAGACGGAAAAATTATTCCGGTGAATGTCGGCGACCACGATGCGGTGTACTAGTGGGCCTCAAAGCACGCATGAGTTTTTGCGCAAAAGGGCGCGGCTGTGAAGCCTGCTACTTCAGCGCGCAGCAGACGGTGCGGCATGGCGCGACGCCAGCCACACCAGCAGCAGCACCGGCACGCCCAGCAGGGCTGTGCCTATAAAGAAGGTCGGGTAATCGTACGCGTCGACAAAAGCGCCTGAGTAGCCGGCCAGAAACTTGGGCAGCAGCAGCATCATGGAACTGAACAGCGCGTACTGGGTGGCAGAGTAGTTCACGTTCGTCAGGCCCGACAGATAGGCGATGAAGGCCGCCGAGGCAATGCCGCTGGCCAGGTTGTCGGCCGAGATCACCCACACCAAAGCCGTCAGGTCGTGGCCGCGCGTGCCCAGCCAGGCAAACAGCAGGTTGCTGCCAGCGCTGAGCACGGCGCCCAACATCAACACGCGCATCACGCCCAGGCGCATGGCCAGCGCACCACCCACAAAAGCGCCCACCAGCGTCATGATCACGCCATAGACTTTGGTGACAGCCGCCACCTCGTCTTTGGTGAAACCCATGTCCACGTAAAACGGATTGGCCATGATGCCCATCACCACGTCGCTGATGCGGTAGACCGCGATCAGCATCAGGATCAGCACGGCCTGACGGCCGTAGCGCCGCAGAAAATCGGCAAAGGGCTCGATCAACGCACCTTGCAGCCATTCGGCGGCATTGCGCGCACGCTGCATCTCAACGGCCTTCGGCTCGGGAGAAAACAGCACCGTCACCATACCCAGCAGCATCGACGCGGCCATCACCAGGTAAGCGGCTTGCCAGGCGCCGTGCTGGTAGCCCGCCGCACCCAGCGCAGGCGTGACTTCGGCGCGGGCCGCAATCCACAGCACGCCGGCGCCGGCCCAGATCATGGCGATGCGGTAGCCCGTCTGGTAAGAAGCGGCCAGCGCGGCCTGGCGCTGCGTGTCGGCCGACTCAATACGAAAAGCGTCCAGCGCAATGTCTTGCGTGGCCGAGCCCACAGCCACTGCCAGCGCGCACCAGACCATGGGCAGCAGCGTCTGCTGCGGGTCGGTCAGCGCCATGCCGACCAGCGCCGCCATGATGACGCACTGTGACAGCAGCAGCCAGCTGCGACGCCGGCCCAGCCAGCGCGTGAGCAAGGGAATCGGCAAGCGGTCTACCAGCGGCGCCCAGACCCACTTGAAGCCGTAGGCCAGACCGACCCAGCTCAGGTAACCAATCGTGGTGCGGTTGATGCCTGCTTCCCGCAGCCAAAAACTCAGCGTGCCAAACACCAGCAGCAGTGGCAGGCCGGCCGAAAAACCCAGCAGCAGCATGCGCAGCGTGGCGGCTTCAAGGTACACGCGCAGGGTCTGGCCCCAGCTCGGAGGCGTGGGCTCTGCCGGGGTGCTGCCGGGCGTGGCGACGGGTTGGCTGACAGGTGGGACCATAAGGGGAATAATACGCGCTGGCTTATCTCCAGCCTACATGAAGACGCATCCCATGACTGTCCTTGAACGCTATGCCACTGCCCTGTTGACCGCTGCCTTGCTGCTGCCTGGCGCAGCGCTGGCGCAGCGTGAGGGTGTTGATGTGGGAGCCAACTCCGGCTTTGCTTCTTTGGTGCCGGCCAAGGATATTGAGCTCTCTGCGGCCAAGCAATACAAAACCCTGTTGGCCGAAGCGGCCAGCAAAAACGCACTGGCGCCCCCCGAGCATCCCCAGCTGCTGCGCTTGCGGCGCATTGCAGACCAGCTGATTCCCTTTGCCAATGAGTGGAACCCGCGCGCCAAATCCTGGCAATGGGAGGTCAACTTGATTGGCAGCAAACAGATCAATGCTTTTTGCATGCCGGGCGGCAAGATTGTTTTTTACACCGGCATCATCGAGCAGCTCAAATTGACCGACGATGAGGTGGCGCAAATCATGGGCCACGAAATTGCGCATGCCTTGCGCGAGCATGCGCGTGAGCGCATGGGCAAAAGCACCGCCACCAGCATTGGCGCGGGCGTGGTGTCGCAATTGCTCGGGCTGGGCGATCTGGGGCGTACCGTCACCAACTACGGCGTTCAACTGCTGAACCTGACCTTCAGCCGGTCAGACGAGTCCGAGGCCGATCTGGTCGGGCTGGAGCTGGCAGCGCGCGCCGGCTACGACCCGCAGGCCGGCGTCACCTTGTGGCAAAAAATGTCGGCCAGCAGCAAAGGCGCACCGCCGCAATGGCTGAGCACGCACCCGGCGGGCAACACGCGCATCACCGACATCGAGCGCAATTTGCCGCGCGTCATGCCGCTCTACGAGCGGGCGCGCAAAGGCTGACACTGGCCAAGGGCGCCACTTCAGGCGCCGCATAGACAAGGCGCAACCAGCTGCGACAAAGCGTCAGTCGCCCCAACCCTGAAGCGAACACCCAAAGCACCGGCAGGCGCTTGGCACAGCACTTGCAAGACATCTTGTACACAAGTATGGATGCTTCAAATTGGTGCAACACACATTAACTGACAGCCCAAATGCGGGCAACACACTGCAAGGCTCAAACCCTGCAGCGCCTGACAACGCGTGGCTGTTGCGGACCAACGTGGCGCCCAGCCATAAAACAACAGGCCCGCAGCCTTTGGCAGGTCTGCGCTTTGCGGTCAAAGACAACATCGATGTTGCGGGCCTGGTGACCAGCGCCGCCTGCCCTGCGTTTGCCTTTGAAGCGCAAGAAAGCGCACAAGTGGTGCACAAACTGCTCAACGCCGGTGCAACGCTGGCGGGCAAGACAAATCTAGATCAATTTGCCTGCGGCCTCAACGGCACACGCTCGCCGCATGGACCGGTGCCCAATGCCTTCAACCCCGCTTATGTATCAGGCGGGTCGAGTTCCGGCTCTGCTTATGTGGTGGCAACGGGCCAGGTTGATTTTTCACTCGGCACCGACACCGCCGGCTCCGGCCGCGTGCCGGCCGGGCTGAACAACATCGTCGGCCTCAAGCCCTCACGCGGGCTGATCAGCACGCGCGGCGTGTTGCCAGCTGCGCAAAGTGTGGACTGCGTCTCTATTTTTGCGCGCACGGTGGCCACCGCCGTGCAGGTGCTCGAAAATGCCATCGGACACGACCCGCAGGACGCTTACTCACGCGACCTACCGCTGGCTAGCAGCGCCTTGGCGGCGAACTTTCACTTTGGTGTGCCGGACCAGCTCGAATTCTTTGGCGACTCGCAGGCCGAAGCCGCATTTGCCGAGGCCATCGAGCGCCTGCAAGCCATGGGCGGCACGCCGGTGCAACTCGACTTTGCACCTTTCAAGCAAGCGGCTCAGTTGCTCTACGGCAGTGCGCTGGTGGCCGAGCGCTACGCCGCCATCCGCCCCTTCTTTGACGCGCACGAGCACGAAGTGATCGAGCCGGTGCGCAGCATCATTGCCAATGGCAAAAAGTTCAGCGCGGCAGACCTCTTTGACGCCCAGACCCAGCTCAAGCTGCTAGGCCAACGCGCCGATGCACTGTGGGCCGGCCTGGACCTGCTGGTGGTGCCGACCGCACCCACGCACTACAGCGTGGCCGCCATGCAGGCCGATCCTGTCGAGCTCAACCGGCGACTGGGCGAGTACACCAACTTCGTCAACTTGCTCGACTACGCGGCCCTGTCGGTGCCCAGCGCGATACGGCCTGACGGCTTGCCGTTTGGCATCACGCTCATTGGCCGCTGCGGCAGCGACTGGCAACTCGCCGAGCTCGGTCAGCGTTATCACCACTTAACCGGACTCACGCAAGGCGCCACGGGTGAGCCGCTACCGGCGCCCAAGCCGATGGCCGGCTTAAGCCGCCCCGCTGCAGCCAGCGTGCGGGTCGCCGTGGTCGGCGCGCATTTGTCGGGCATGCCGCTCAACAGCCAGCTCATTGAGCGCGGTGCCACGCTGGTGGGCAGCACCAGCACTGCACCTGACTACCGCTTTTACGCGCTGCCCGGCAGCACACCGCCCAAGCCGGGCTTGTTGCGCGTTGCCCCCGGCCAGGGCGCAGCCATCGCGCTTGAAATCTGGGACATGCCGCTGGCGCACTACGGCTCATTAGTCGCACTCATTGCGGCCCCGTTGGGCATCGGCACGCTGCGGCTGGCCGACGGCAGCAGCGTGCAGGGTTTTGTCTGCGAAGCCGAGGGCGTGCAAGGCGCGCAAGACATCACGCACCTGGGCGGCTGGCGGGCCTATGTCGCGCTGATGTCGCCCAAGGCTGAGCCCTAGAACCATTCACTTTTCTCGCCTCACTTTTTAACCTCATCCAAGGAGTTTCATCATGACCGCATCAAGCCAGCCCTCCAAATCCGCCGCCTCACGCCGCCGTTTGCTCCAAGCCGGCGCTGCCGTGCTGGGCACTCTGGCCATGCCCGCCATCGTGCTGGCGCAGGCCCGCCCGAAAATCCGCATTGGTTATTGGCCTGTGGCCGCCGGCTTGCCGTTTTTTGCGGCCATTGAAAAAGGCTACTTCAAAGAAGCCGGTCTGGATGTCGAGGCCATCAAGTTCGCCGGCGCTCAGCAGGTGATGGAAGCCATGCTCGCCGGCCGCTCCGACGGCAGCTCCAACGGCACCGGCTCGGCCAACCTGGCCATCGGCGAGATTGCCCAGCCCGGCCTGTTCAAAATATTTGCCACCAACCCGAGCAACGCCAAGTTTGTGCTGGACGAATTCATCGTGCCCAAAGACAGCCCGGTCAAAACCATGGCCGACCTCAAAGGCAAGAAAGTCGCATCCGGCCCCGGCATCCAGAACGTCACGCTGGCCAAGACCATGCTTGAGCGTGCCGGTGCCACTGGCGCCACGGTGATCGAGCTGCCCATCGGCCAGCACGTCGCCGCTCTGGTCGCAGGTCAAGTGGACGCTTGCTACACGCTCGAGCCCACCGGCACCATCGGCCGCATGAACGGCACCACCCGCGTGATTGAAGCCGGCGTGGTGGCCAAGTACATCCTGGGCGACGCCATGGCCCCGTGGCATGGCGGCGCGGCCAGCCTGACCACCGAGTTCATCAAGAAGAACCCGGATGTGGCCAAGAAATTTATCGCCGCTTACACGCGCGGCATCGAGTTGGTGCGCACCAAGCCGGCCGAAGCACGCACATTCATGAAGGGCTACACAGCCATCGAAGGTGCGCTCACCAGCGAAGTGCCGCTGGCCTCTTACATGCTTTACAACGAGTTCAAGCCCAGCGACGTGGCTTACTTCCAGAAGTTCTACGACCTGTTCACCGAAAAAGGTATCTTCGACAAGAAGGTGTTGGTGGATGGCTTGCTCTACAAAGACTAAGCCATGCCTTACCTGATCACACCGGTGGTGGGCGCCGACGCCAGTACGACGGCCAATACAGAGCCTTCCTCGGCGCCTGCAATGGCAGCTGCGCCCGCCTGGTCCGCGCCCGCCCCGCAGGCCAGCACGCCGCCCAAGGTGTCCGCTGCCAGTCGTCTGTTGCCCTTCATCGGGCCGCTGGTGCTCTTCATCGTCTGGGACATCGCGGTGCGCTTTGGCTTCATCAAGGCCATCTTGTTGCCCAGCCCGTCGGCCACCCTGGTGGCGCTGGTCACCGGATTCGCCGGCGGCACGCTGCTGCTCGACTTCGGGGTGACCTTCCTGCGCACCTTGCAGGCTTTCACGCTGGCGGCGGTGGTCGGTGTGCCGTTGGGTGTGCTGCTTGGCAGCAATGAAAAAGCCTACCGCAGCGTCGAATTCCTCATTGACTTTTTCCGCTCTACGCCCTCGTCGGCGCTGATTCCACTGTTCCTCTTGATCTTTGGTGTGTCAGACATCAACAAGGTCGCGATTGCTGCTTTCGGTGCGTTTTTGATTGTCATCTTCAACAGCGCGTATGGCGTCATCAACGCGCGCAAGCAACGCGTTATGGCGGCACGCGTCATGGGCGCTTCACGCTGGCAGATTTTCAAAGACGTGCTGATCTGGGAAAGCCTGCAGCCTACCTTCGTCGGTTTGCGTTCGGCGGTGTCTATGGCGCTGGTGATTGTCATCGTCGCCGAGATGTTCATCGGCTCGGAAAGCGGCTTGGGTCACCGCATCATTGATGCGCAGCAAGTGCTTAACGTGAAAAGCATGTACGCCGCTATTTTGTCGGCCGGTGCGCTGGGTTACGCGCTCAACATTATGTTTTTGATGGCTGAACGCCGCATCGTGCACTGGAGTGGAAGATGACTGTATTGAATGCGCCCTTCAGCACCGATGTGCCGGTGCCGCCTTTCCGGCCCGGCCGGCACGCACATCACCATCCGCGGCCTGACCAAGTACTTTGCCGGCTGGCCCTTGTACGAGAACTTTGACCTGGACATCCCCAAGCACAAGATCACCTCGGTCTTCGGCCCCAACGGCTGCGGCAAGTCCACGCTGATCAACATGATCGCCGGTCTGGTGCCGATTGACGCGGGCGAAATTTTGTTTGACGGCAAGACGCTCAAGGACACCAAGATCGGCTATGTGTTCCAGAACTACCGCGAAGCGATGTTCCCCTGGATGCGCACCATCGACAACATCGCCTACCCGCTCAAGCTCGAAGGCAAGAGCAAGGCTGAGGTAGACCGCCGCATGGCCGAGTTGGTGGCTTCGTTCGATGTCAAGTTTGATTTGAACCGCTACCCTTATGAACTCTCAGGCGGCCAGCAACAGACCGCCTCCATCATGCGGGCGTTGGCGCCCAACCCTGAGGTGCTGTTTCTCGACGAGCCTTTTTCGGCGCTCGATTTTGAAATGACACTGTTCATCCGCGAGAAGCTGCAAGAGGTGTTCATTCAGACCGGCACCACCATGCTGCTGGTCTCGCACGACCTCGAAGAAGCGGTCTACCTGGCCGACGAGGTGCTGCTGCTGACCAAGCGGCCGACGCGTGTGGCCGAAATCCTGCCCTATGGCGATGCCCGGCCGCGCACCACCGAAACACTGTCAGAGGCCAGTTTCATTCACGCCAAAAAACGCAGCCTGGAAGTGTTCCAGCGCGAAGTGCGGCGCTAAGCGGAGCCAAG
The DNA here is from genome assembly GCA_947505915.1 of Comamonadaceae bacterium. The sequence continues at coordinate 2,480 of CANNNH010000040.1, read as the reverse complement.
CCCGACATGAACGAGCAACAGACTCTGACCTATGTGCAGGCCACCGCCGCGCTGATGCGCTTGCCACTGGACGCCGCGCAAGCGGCGCGTGTGGCGGTACATTTGCAGCGCACCGTGGCCATGGCCGGCTTGCTGGAAAGCGCGGCGCTGGCGCCGCATGACGAGCTGGTGCAAATTTACTCTCCTGCACCGTTTCCGGACTCAGACCCGGCCCCACCCAAAGGTCGGCGATGAGCGGGCCGAACCTGCTGCGTGAATTCGGCGATGACGCCGCGCGCATGGCGCAGGCCGTGCGCAGTGGCGCTGTCAGCGCACGCGAGCTGCTGGCCGCCAGTCTGGCGCGCATAGCAGCCACCAACGGCCAGGTCAACGCCTTCACCTTGCAGACCCGCGCCCGCGCTGAGTCCGAGGCCGACGCTGTGGATGCGCAACGCGCCCGTGCACCGCAAGCGCTGGGGCCACTGGCCGGCGTGCCCTTTGCGGTCAAGAACCTGTTTGACATTGAAGGCGAAGTCACGGTGGCCGGCTCGATCGTCAACCGCAGCCATGCGCCGGCCGAAGCAGACGCCGTGCTGGTGCAGCAAATGCAGTCGGCCGGCGCGGTGTTGGTCGGCGCGCTCAACATGGACGAGTACGCCTACGGCTTCACCACCGAAAACACACACTACGGCCCCTGCCACAACCCGCATGATCTGGCGCGCATCAGCGGCGGCTCGTCTGGCGGCTCGGGCGCGGCGGTGGCCGCCGGCCAGGTACCGATGACGCTGGGCTCAGACACCAACGGCTCGATCCGCGTGCCCGCGTCGCTGTGCGGCGTCTGGGGTCTCAAGCCCACCTTCGGGCGCCTGTCGCGGCGCGGCACCTACCCCTTTGTCTACAGCATCGACCACCTCGGCCCGCTGGCCAGCAGCGTGGCTGGCTTGGCACTGGCCTATGACACGCTGCAACGCCCCGACGCGCGCGATCCCGGCTGCCATGCGCTGCGCGTGCAGCCAGTCACGCCACTCATGCAAGGCGCTGCCCCCGGCTTGCGCATCGGCGTGCTGGGCGGCTACTTTGAAGAACACGCCAGCGCTGCCGCCCGCATGGCCGTGAGCATGGCCTCGCAAGCGCTGGGCGCCACCAACACCGTGCAGTGGCCTGACGCAGCGCTGGGCCGCTCCGCGGCTTTCATCATCACCGCCAGCGAAGGCGGCAGCCTGCACCTGGACGACCTGCGCACGCAATCGGCAGTCTTCGAGCCGCTGTCGGTAGACCGCTTCATTGCCGGTGCCTTGCAGCCGGCTGATTGGTACTTGCGCGCGCAGCGCTTTCGGCGTGTTTACCGCGAGCGCGTCAACGCCTTGTTTGCCGACTGGGACGTGCTGATCGCCCCCGCCACGCCGGTGAGCGCGCCACTGATCGGCACCGAGTGGCTGGACCTCAACGGCACGCAGCAGCCCTGCCGCGCCGCCATGGGTTTGCTGACGCAGCCCATCTCGTTTGCCGGTTGCCCGGTGGTGACGGCGCCGTTGTGGCCCGAAGGCACGGGCGGCATGCCGCTGGGCGTGCAAATCATTGCCGCGCCCTGGCGCGAAGACCTGGCTTTTGCGGCCGCTCAGCGCCTGGCCGAAGCCGGCGTGGCGCGGGTCCGGCCTGTGAATTTTTAATCGACTGACAAATTAAAAAATGACCGACATCAACCTTCCCGACGTGCTGGCCGAAGTCACCACCGCATTCATGCGCTATGAAAAAGCACTCATCTCCAACGACGTTGCCGTGCTCGACGAGTTGTTCTGGAACAGCCCGCACACGCTGCGTTATGGCGCCACTGAAAACCTCTACGGCTACGCCGAGATCCAGGCCTTTCGCGCCGGCCGGCCGGCGCAGGGGCTGGAGCGCGTACTTCTCAAGACCGTCATCACCAGCTACGGCCGCGACATGGCGACTGCCAACGTCGAGTTCCAGCGCACCGGCAGCCCGCGCACCGGCCGCCAAAGCCAGACCTGGCTGCGCACCAACGATGGCTGGCGCGTGGTGGCCGCGCATGTGAGTCTGATGCCCTGAGGCGGTGCTGCTAGAGTCCGGGCGTGAACATCTCTAGCCTTCGGTCAGCGCCCGCGTATCCTTCGCGTGCGGTGGACGTCTACACCCAGCTCAAACGCGACATCGCCGAGTTCCGGCTGGTGTCGGGCGACCGCTTCACCGAAACCGAAATCAGCGAGCGCCTTAGCGTGTCGCGCACGCCGGTGCGTCAGGCGCTGTTCAAGTTGCAGCAAGAAGGTTTTGTCGAGGTGCTGTTTCGCAGCGGCTGGCGCGTGCTGCCCTTTGACTTCAATCGCTTTGAAGAACTTTACGACCTGCGCATGGTGCTGGAGACCACGGCCGCGCACCGCTTGTGCGAAGGCGCTCACAAGGTGGACGCGACCAAGCTGAATGAGCTGGTCGCCATCTGGCTGGTCAGCCCCGAGCAGCGCAGCACCGACATGCTGCAAGTCGCT
>CANNNH010000039.1 GCA_947505915.1 Comamonadaceae bacterium | reverse complement strand
TGGGCGCCGGGCTGTCAGGGTTGTTTTCGCTCATGGCGTGATTGTCCCCCAAGATGCCCGAGCCATTTGAATGGGCCTACACTTGCCCGCCATGAACGCAACTCTTTTCATGTCTTTGGCATTCGGCCTGGCCCTGCTGCTCAACACCCTGACCAAACTGTGGTTGCTGTCCCGCCAAGTTCGAAGCGTGGCACAACATCGTGCCCAAGTGCCTGCGTCTTTTGCCAACAGCATTGACTTGCCCGCGCACCAAAAGGCGGCGGACTATACGCTGGCCAAATCGCGCGTGGCCTTGTACGACTTGGCCTTGGACGCGTTGCTGTTGTTGGCCTGGACCTTGTTGGGCGGCCTCCAATGGCTGGACCAAACCCTGTTGGCATGGTTGGGTACTGGGTTGATGCAGCAATTGGCGTTGATCGTGGGCTTCATATTGATCGGTGGCTTGATCAATTTGCCCATGGCCGCGTACCAGACTTTCGTTTTGGAGCAAGGCTTTGGCTTCAACCGCTCTACCCCTGCCTTGTGGTGGAGTGACATGGCCAAAGGGATAGCTGTGGGCGCGGTCTTGGGGCTGCCGATCCTGGCCTTGGTGTTGTGGCTGATGCAAGTCGGCGGCGATGCGTGGTGGTTTTACGCTTGGGCCGCACTGGCCGTATACCAACTGTTTGTGATGTGGATTGCACCCAATTGGATCATGCCCTTGTTCAACAAATTCACCCCTTTGAAAGACCCGGCACTTGAGGAACGGGTTACCGCATTGATGCAGCGCACGGGGTTTTCGGCCAAAGGTTTTTACGTGATGGATGGCAGCCGTCGATCGGCCCACTCGAATGCATTTTTCACAGGTTTTGGCACCCATAAACGCGTGGTGTTTTTTGACACCTTGCTCGAGCAGTTGTCTGCCGATGAAATGGAAGCGGTTTTGGCCCATGAGCTGGGCCACTTCAAACACAAACACATCACCCAAATGATGCTGCTGCAAACGGTGCAAAGCCTGCTCGGATTTGCCTTGCTGGGGTGGTTGATCCAACAAGCTTGGTTTTTCACTGGCTTGGGGGTGCAACCCCACATGGACGGCACCAACCAAGCGCTTGCGCTCTTGCTTTTCCTGATGGGCATGCCGGTGGTGATGTTTTTTCTGTCCCCACTTTCCGCCTTGCATTCACGCCGCTGCGAATTTCAAGCCGACGCCTTTGCAGGCGCACACGCCAGCTCGGCGCAATTGGCCAGCGCCTTGCTCAAACTCTATCAAGACAATGCCACCACGCTCACACCTGACCCGTGGTTTGTGGCTTTCTATCACTCTCACCCGCCCGCTGCCCAGCGATTGGCGCGCATGGGCGCATGAACCAGTCCGGCCTGGTGGTGGCCAGCCATGGCCGCCATTGCTGGGTGGAAGATGACCAAGGCCAACGCCGCATTTGCCACCACCGAGGCAAGAAAAACAGCGCTGTGGTGGGTGACCGGGTGCAATGGCGGCCCAGCCAAGATGAAGGAACCATCGAGGCCATAGAGACTCGGCGCAATTTGCTTTATCGCCAAGATGAAATGCGCACCAAGTCGTTTGCGGCCAACCTGGATCAGGTATTGGTGTTGGTGGCAGCGGAGCCCGATTTTTCCCAAGACCAAATGGCCCGTGCGCTCATCGCTTGCCATGCGCAAGGCATCACGCCCTTGTTGGTGGTCAACAAGTCCGATCTGGGTGCAGCGTTTGCGCTGGCGTGGCAACGGTTGGAGCCGTATCGCCAAATGGGGGAAAGCACCTTGGCCTTGTCGCTGAAAAACGGAGCGGGCTTGGATGAGCTATTGGCCCAATTGCAGGGCAAGACCACCTTGATTTTGGGACCCTCAGGCGCAGGCAAGAGCACCTTGGTCAATCGTTTGGTGCCCAGTGCTCAGGCGGCAACTGGGGAAATTTCAAAGGCCTTGCACAGTGGTCGGCACACCACCACCAGCACGCACTGGTATTGGCTGGGTGCGGAGCGTGGCGCGGCCCTGATCGACTCACCGGGTTTCCAAGAATTTGGCTTGCATCACTTAGATGCGCGCGAGTTGGCTGGTTTCATGCCCGATATGCGCGCACAACTGGGAGACTGCAAGTTCTACAACTGCACCCACCTGCATGAGCCGGGTTGTGGTGTGCGCTCAGCCTTGGAGCAGGGCCTGATCGATGCCAGCAGGTACCAAATTTACCAACGCTTGTTTGCCCAACTCAGCCCCACCACATGATGCAGGCCGTGAGGTTGCGCTGATATGGGTTGAAGAGCGATTAACCCAGCAATCGGGCCAGGCTGAGCAAAGACAGCAACACCAACCACAACACCACGGTGCGCCAAACCAAACCCACCAAGCTGCGCATGTGGCCCAACTCAGGTTCACGCCCAGGCAGGCTTTCGCTGAACGGTGGGTCGCCCTCTTCGCCCAAGGTTTCATTTTTTCCACCCAATTGCGCGCCACCCAATTGAACATTGAGTGCACCTGCGGTGGCAGCGATCAAGGTACCGTCGTTGTCGCCCGGGTAACGGCTGGCATGTTGGCGCCAACAATCAATGGCTTCTTCAAAATTGCCCACGACGGCAAAAAACAAAGCAGTCAGCCTTGCGGGCACCCAATCGATCGCATGCCAGGCGCGTTGGGTGACCTGGTACAAGGCTTCGCTCACGCCTTGGAGCACGTCCGTTGGGTTGCCGGTTTTTTGCGGTTTGACGGCCATGGCGTATTGGCTCATGCGGTACAAGACGGCACCCGCAGGGCCCAGCCCCAATGCAGCCCCCACGGAAAACCAGGCCAGGACGCCGAACACATGCCGGTGAGCGGCAATCAGCGCATGTTCAATGACATGGCGCACCATTTCACTGCGCGGCAAGTCCATGGCGTCAACTTGGTGCCAGTCTGCAAACAGTTGGCGCGCCAAGACCTCATCACCCGCCTCCAAAGCCACGCGGATGTCGGTGAAGTGATGGCTGAATTGTCTAAACCCGAGGGTGACATAAAGCACCACCATGCTCCACAGCACGGCCACGGGCCAACCGACCCACCACATCAACAAACCGTAGATCAACCAACTGATCAGGGTGGGCGTCGCCACCGCAATCAACCAAACCACCCAGGCGCGTTGACTTTGTCCCATGTCCAAGGCGCGGCACACCCAAGTGATCCAGGCACGCAAACCTGTTTGCACCCAACCCTTTTCTGACAGGGGGCGAACTTGCTCCAAGATCAATGCAAACATGAGGGCGATAAAGCTCATGGGCCCATCATAACGGGGGCCTGAGATGGGCCCGGTTCAGACCGATAAAAAGCGATAAAAGTTACGCAACATGCCCGCTGTGGCACCCCAAATGAAATGTTCATGCTCACCTTGGCTGTAGGGCATGGAGTACCACTCACGGCGAACACCCTGCGCTTCATGGGCATGGCGCCGATGGTGGGCGGGGTTCATTAAAAATGACAAGGGCACTTCAAAAACCTGTGCCACCTCGCTGGGATTGGGGACGGCCTCAAACCCCGGGTCAACCAAGCCCACCACAGGCGTGATGACAAAGGCCGAGCCCGTGGTGTAGGTGGGCAGCTCCCCCAACACCTGGACCCATGCCGGGTTCAAACCCACCTCCTCGTGCGCTTCACGCAAAGCGGTATGCCGCACATCTGGGTCTTGGGGGTCGACTTTGCCACCGGGGAAAGCCACCTGCCCCGAATGGGTGGACATGTGCATAGCACGGCGCGTCAGCAAAACCATGGGTTCATCGCGCATGACCAAGCCCAACAGCACCGCCGCGCGCGCCATGGGCCGATCCAGGTAAGCACGCTCTTGAACAAATTCAGGTTGCCAAACTGGGGGGGCCATGAAGCGTGCCCGCAAAGCCAGTTCTTGCATGCGCTCATGGGGCACCGCAGGCAAATGGGTATCGATCGACAAGACCGGGGCCTGTTGGGCATCAAAGCCCGGCAGTTTTGACAGCGGCGTCGTCAAGGTCTGAGTCTTCAACAAAAAACCGCCCACTGCATGGCAAAGGGCGGTTCGTGCGGCGACAGGGCCGGGTTTTATGCCTTGGGGGCAGAAGCGCGGTGAACGAGCTTTTCTTTGATGCGGGCAGATTTGCCACTGCGTTCACGCAAGTAGTACAACTTGGCACGGCGTACATCACCACGGCGCTTGACTTCGATGCTGGCGATCAATGGGCTGTAGGTTTGAAAGGTACGCTCCACGCCTTCACCGCTGGAGATTTTGCGCACGGTAAAGCCGCTGTTGAGGCCTCGGTTGCGCTTGGCAATCACCACGCCTTCGTAAGCCTGGACCCGCTTGCGGCTGCCCTCGACCACGTTGACGCTGACGATCACAGTATCACCAGGTGAAAACGCGGGAATGATTTTGCCGAGTCGAGCAATTTCTTCTTGCTCCAAAGTTTGGATCAAATTCATAAACACCTCTGTCGATCTTGGTTGCGCTGCACTGGGGGCCCCCATGCGTGACAGGTTTTAAAAACCAGTTTGCTGGAGGCGGCCAACCAGAGGATCGGAAAGCCCATCATTATATCCCAGTCTTACCGAACGGCTCCCCACGGGCAGTTGCCGCCAAACAAGCCTCGTCTTCGGGCGTGAGCTTTTGCTGGTCGCGGGCTGTCGCAATCAGGTCTGGGCGGAGCTGCGCCGTCTGGCTCAGGCTTTGCTGACGCCGCCAACGATCGATGTGGCCATGGTGGCCGGACACCAGTGCCTCGGGCACAGATTGGCCTTGCCAGAGCTCTGGACGGGTGTAGTGGGGGCAGTCCAGCAAGCCATCCAGGCTGGGATTGAAGCTGTCGTGGGCGTGGCTTTCCGGATCATGCAAGACCCCGGGTTGCAACCGCGCCAAAGCATCCAAGAAAGCCATGGCCGGGATTTCACCCCCCGACAGCACGAAGTCGCCCAAGCTGATGTACCCGTCCACATGGGAATCAATAAACCGTTGGTCCACCCCTTCATAGCGCCCACACAACAGCACCGCACCCGTCTCAGATGCCGCCCAGCTTGAAACCACCGCATGGTTCAACACCTGTCCATGGGGTGCAAAAAAAAGCAACGGCGCCTGGGTTCTGTTTTGCTCGCGGTCGGTGCGGATGGCTTGCAGGCAAAGCCACAGGGGCTCGGCCATCATGACCATGCCTGGCCCGCCGCCAAAGGGGCGGTCATCCACCCGCCGATAGTTGCCCGTGGCGTGGTCACGCGGATTCCACAAGCGCACCTGAACTTGTCCACTGTCAAATGCACGTCGGGTCACACCCGAGGCCATGAAGGACTCAAACATTTCCGGGAACAAAGTGATGATGTCAAAACGCATGGTCGGTGCCGCCTTCAATAATCGGCTTGCCAATCCACCAAAATCTGTCGCTGAGCCAGGTCGACTTTGTCAATATAAACGCTCACAAAGGGAATCATTCGCTCGACGTTTTGGTCGTCTAGCGCTTGCTTGAGCACCAACACCGTCTGGGCACCGGTGGCCAATAAATCGCACACCTCACCCAATGCCACACCTTCCCGATTGATCACCTGCAGGCCCATCAGATCGACCCAATAAAACTCATCGAGATCGGGCGTGGGAAAACTGGAGCGGGGGATGAAAATCCGGGCCGACTTCAATGTTTCGGCCTGGCTGCGGTCGGTCAGCTCATGGAATGACGCCACCACCGTACCTGAATGTTCGCGCGCTTGTTGCACGCGAACCAAAGCCGTGGTTGCGAAAAATTTGGGGCCACTCTCTGGCGGCAACAAAAACCAACGCTTGGCCGAGAACAAGGCCTGGGGGTCTGGGCTGAAGGCATGCACCTTGACCCAGCCTTTGATGCCCCAAGCATCGACCACTTTGCCCACCTCCACCGCATCGGGCGGCAGGTCGGCAGATTCCAGCCAAGGCGTCATCAGCGAGCCCTCGACTGGTTCAGCGGCAAAAGCCGCGCATCAAGCGGCTTTTGGGCCGGCTTGTTTGACCAAGCGGTCGACCGTGGGAGAGGTTTGCGCACCCACACCCACCCAATAGCTCAGGCGGTCATGGGCAATGCGCAAGGCTTCTTCTCCGCCTTTGGCGATGGGGTTGTAAAACCCAATGCGCTCGATGAAACTGCCATCGCGTCGCACGCGCTTGTCAGCCACAACAATGTTGAAAAATGGACGGGCTTTCGCGCCGCCGCGGGAGAGTCGGATGACGACCATGGTTTATCCTTCGGGTGGTGGAATTTTTTCAACGTTTGAGACACGCGACTAGGCCACCCGGCCAGCGACACGCTGAAAACCAATGATTATATCCCTAACACCATGACCACCCTGATTCGTCCCAGCCAAGCAGGCGATGTGCCCCGACTGACCGCCATTTATGCGCACCATGTTGTGCATGGCAGTGGCAGTTTTGAGCTGAGCGCGCCCAATGAGCCGGAGATGGCCCGGCGCCGCACAGCGGTGCTGGAGAATGGCCTGCCGTATTTGGTCGCAGAGGTCGATGGCGCGGTGATGGGATATGCCTACGCAAACCTGTTCCGCCCGCGCCCAGCCTACCGCTTCTTGGTGGAAAACTCTGTTTACATTGACCACCAAGCGCAAAGGCTCAGCCTGGGCCGCGCCCTGATGGCCGAACTCATCCAGCGCTGTGAAGCACAAGGTGCCCGCCAAATGATCGCGGTGATCGGTGACTCGGCCAACCTGGGCTCCATTCGTTTGCACCTAAGCCTGGGGTTTGAGCACGTCGGTCTGATACGCTCGAGCGGTTGGAAACACCAGCGCTGGCTTGACACGGTCATGATGCAGCGCGCATTGGGCTTGGGTGACCTGACAACCCCCACCACTGAAACACCATGAAAAACAAAACCTGGGCCGCATGGCTGGCTTTTTTGGGCGGCCCCATGGGCTTGCACCGCTTTTATTTATATGGCTGGGCCGATAACATGGGCTGGCTGTTGCCCGTGCCCACCGCCTTGGGGATGTACGGGGTGTCGCGAATCCAAGAATTTGGCGTCGACGATATGGCCAGTTGGTGGTTGGTGTTGCCCCTGGGCATCAACATCGCCGGTTGCGCACTCACCGCCATTGTTTATGCCTTGATGAGCAAAGAAGCCTGGAACCAGCGCTTCAATCCTCTGGAAGACCCCTTGTCCAAAGCCGGCCAAACCAATTGGCTCACCATTGGCGCAATTGTGCTGAGTTTGTTGGTGGGCACAACCGCCCTGCTATCGAGCTTGGCCTACGGTTTTCAGCGCTACTTTCAATACCAAATTGAAGAGGCGCAAAAGATATCTCAGTGAACCCAGGTGCTTGGCCGTACCGCCTGGCGCCATCGGTTTCATCAAACTTGCAGGCGCCATGTCACAGGTTTTATACCTCCATGGGCATGATGGTTTGTCCTGCAACCGCCGCCCAATCGCTGGCAAGAATGCGTTCCGGCGCCAAATCTGACAAGGGCCGCAACACAAATGCCCGCTCTCGCCACCGCGGGTGGGGCAACACCAAGGCCGCGCTGTGGATGACCGCCTGGCCATAAAAAATCAAATCCAAATCCAGGGTTCTGGGCGCATGGTGATAGGGCCGAATACGGCCTGCCGATTGTTCAATTCGCTGCATCTGCGTCAACAGTTCAGGCGCGCTGAGTTGGGTATCGACCTGGGCCATGGCATTGATAAAGTCTGGGCCCAGTGCTTGCCAAGGGGCCGTGCGATAAAGCCTTGAACGTTGCAGGCCCACCGTGGCCGGCAACTTCAGCAGCGCGTCAAAGGCTTGTTCAATCTGCGCCAGTGGGTCACCCGCATTGGCCCCCAAACCGATGAACGCCCGAACCCAGTCGCGCCCCATGGCCAAGATGGCAGTCAGTCTGCCGAGGTGGGGGCCGCATCGGCATCGCCACGGCGGCGACGGCGACGGCGGCGCTTTTTGGGCGCGTCCGGGTCTTCGCTGGCGATGGGCTCCAGCGGTACATCCGGCAAATCGGTTGAGACCGCCCTGGGAGCGCGGGCCACACGCTGTGGCCGGGTGGTGGCGGTGCGCAATTGGGTCAGCAAATCTTCACGGCCGAGATCGTCAGCCAGGCTAAAGGTTTGCCACCAATCGGCCAAAGCCTCATCCACCTCACCCACATCGGCGCGCAATCGCATGAAGTCAAATCCCGCACGGAAACGAGCTTGCTCTATCAAGGTGAACGGCGCGCTGCCGCTGCGCTTTTCAAAGCGCGGTTGCATCATCCAAATTTCTCGCATGTCCGCCGCCAGTTTGCCGCGCCCAGACACATCGCCAATGCGCGAATCAAAAACCTCATCAATGGCTTGTTGCAATGCGGGAAAAGGTGGGGCCTGCTCGCGCAATCTCTCCCAGGACTGGCGCACATCCGACCACAGCACGCAAGCGAGCAAAAAACTCGGCGCCACGGGCTTGCTTTCACCCACCCGCCGGTCGGTGTCCGCCAGAGCTGCTTTCACAAACGCATCATCTGCACGCTCGACCACCACATCCAACAGGGGATAGATTCCTTTTTGCAAACCCACCGCATTGAGTTGGGCCACGCTGGCCAGGGCATGACCGGTTTGAAGCAACTTGAGCATCTCGTCGAACAGTCGGCTTTGCGGCACGTCGGCCAGTAGGCCCACTAATCGCTTCAGGGGTGCAGCGGTGTGGGTTTCGATCTTGAAGCCCAAAGCGCTCAACTTGGCGGAAAAGCGCACCGCTCGGATGATGCGCACAGGGTCTTCGCGATACCGGGCCGCCGGGTCGCCAATCATGCGCAGCAACTTCTTTTTTGCATCCTTCATGCCGCCGTGGTAATCGATCACATCCCCCGTCAGCGGGTCGTAGTACATGGCATTGATGGTGAAGTCGCGCCGCGCTGCATCTTCGTCCTGCGGCCCCCACACGTTGTCGCGCAGCACACGACCGCTGGCGTCAACGGCGTGTTTCATGCCCGCCAGCTCAGACTTGCTGCTGCGCTCGTTGCCCTTGACTTGTTGGGCGTCAGCGCTGTCCAGGTAAGCGCGAAAGGTGGACACCTCGATCACCTCGTGTTCACGCCCACGCCCAAACACCACATGCACAATTCGAAAGCGCCGCCCAATGATGAAGGCGCGCCGGAACAAGGACTTGACTTCTTCGGGGGTGGCATCCGTGGCCACATCAAAATCTTTGGGCGACAAGCCCATGAGCAAATCGCGCACTGCGCCGCCCACGATGTAAGCCGCATAGCCCCGCTCTTGCAAAGTTTTGACCACTTGCACCGCGCGCTCATCCACCAACTCTGCATCAATGCCGTGGACGCTGGCCGCAATGACCAGTCGCTTGCCCAAGGTGGGCCTGTCGGCGGCGTCACTGCGTCCGAGCAGTTTATCGATGAATTTTTTGATCATGGGGATGGGAACAATTCCAAAATGGGCCAGCCTCGCTGTTGCGCCACGGCGCGCAAACGCGCATCGGGGTTGGTCGCCACCGGGTGGTTGACCTTTTCGAGCAGGGGTAAATCGTTGATGGAATCGCTGTAAAAGGTGCTGCGGATCCCTTCCCAAGTCAAACCTTGCTGTTCCAACCATTGTTGCAGACGATCGACTTTGCCACGGCCAAACGATGGCGTGCCCGCAATCCGTCCTGTCAACTCGCCGTTTGGATCGCGCTCAAGCTGGACCGCGATCAAGGTGTCAATGCCAAAAGCCTGGGCAATGGGTGCGGTGACAAATTCATTGGTGGCGGTCACGATCAGCAAACGGTCACCTTGCGCGCGGTGTCGCTGCACCAATGCCGTGGCCTCGGGCCGAATGGCAGGCTCGATCACCTCCCGCATGAAAGATTGATGCGCTTGGTGGCTGGCCTCAAGCCCGTGTTCGCGCACGGCCTGGGTGGCAAATTGCACATAGGCTTGGATGTCGAGTTCGCCTTGCTGGTATTGGCGGTAAAAAGCGTCATTGCGTTGCGCAAAATTTTCGGCATCGGTCCAACCCATTCGGGTCGTGTACTGCCCCCAAGCATGGTCAGAATCCAGGGGCAAGAGGGTGTGGTCCAAATCAAACAGGCAAATAGATTCCAAACCCATCTTTCATCAAAGTTGCTCCATCATTTCGCGCACCAAGGGCACGGTGATGGCGCGTTTGGTTTGCAAGGCAAAGCGGTCGATTTGGTCCAGCCAATGCATCAAGCTGGCCAAATCGCGACTGAAGCGGTGGAGCAAATAGTCCATCACTTCATCGCTCAAAAACAAACCCCTGGCATCCGCATGCTGGCGCAACACTGAACGACGCTCAACTTCGCTGAGCAACTGCAACTGAAACACGTGGCCCCAGGCCAAGCGGGTGCGCAAGTCCTCTCGCACTGGTAAATCACTGGGGGGCATGGACCCACTGGCCAGCACCCAGCGCTGCTGCCCATCGGTGGACGAGGTCGCATTGACAAACCAATTGAAGGCTGCGTGTTGCTGAACGGCGTTGTAAAGGTGCACATCATCGAGCAAAACCACTTGCCAATCTTCGCTGAAAGCACCGGGCTCGGCCAACTGTGGGTCCATCCAACCGACCGAGCCCAAACCGCCCTGCTCGCCCAACGCTGCCCGAACGGCTTGCAACAAATGGCTTTTGC
>CANNNH010000038.1 GCA_947505915.1 Comamonadaceae bacterium | reverse complement strand
TGAAGTTTGCAGACTTAGCCCTAAGTCATCTACATAGGCAGCCACGGTCTCATGGCCAGGCGCCTGGAGCCTCTGCTCAGGCTCAAAAATCAACATCTATCAGGAGAAAAGCATCATGGGAAGAATCATCGGCATTGACCTCGGCACCACCAACAGCTGCGTGTCCATCATGGAGGGCAACACGCCCCGCGTGATCGAAAACTCTGAAGGCGCGCGCACCACGCCGTCCATCGTCGCTTACCAGGACGGCGGCGAAGTGCTGGTCGGCGCCTCGGCCAAGCGCCAGGCGGTCACCAACCCCAAGAACACCCTGTACGCGGTCAAGCGCCTGATCGGGCGCAAGTTCGCCGAGAAAGAAGTTCAAAAAGACATCGACCTCATGCCCTACCAGATCGTGGCCGCCGACAACGGCGATGCCTGGGTCGAAGTGCGCGGCACCAAGATGTCGGCCCAGCAGGTCAGCGCTGACATTCTGCGCAAGATGAAAAAAACCGCCGAAGACTACCTCGGCGAAGCAGTCACCGAAGCCGTCATCACGGTGCCGGCTTACTTCAATGACGCACAGCGTCAGGCCACCAAAGACGCCGGCCGTATTGCAGGCCTGGACGTCAAACGCATCATCAACGAGCCCACCGCTGCGGCCCTGGCCTTTGGCCTGGACAAGCAGGAAAAAGGCGACCGCAAGATCGCGGTCTATGACCTGGGCGGCGGCACCTTCGACATCTCCATCATCGAGATCGCAGATGTCGATGGCGAAAAGCAATTTGAAGTGCTTTCCACCAACGGCGACACCTTCCTTGGCGGCGAAGACTTTGACCAACGCATCATCGACTTCATCATTGCCGAGTTCAAAAAAGAACAAGGCGTTGACCTGGGCAAAGACGTGCTGGCCCTGCAGCGCCTCAAAGAAGCTGCTGAAAAAGCCAAGATTGAGCTGTCCAACAGCGCGCAGACCGACATCAACCTGCCCTACATCACCGCCGACGCTTCGGGCCCTAAACACCTGAACATCAAGATGACGCGCGCCAAGCTCGAGAGCCTGGTTGACGAGCTCATCGAGCGCACCATCGCGCCTTGCCGCATGGCCGTCAAAGACGCCGGCATCGACGTCAGCACCATCCATGACGTGATTCTGGTCGGCGGCATGACACGCATGCCCAAGGTGCAGGAAAAGGTCAAAGAATTCTTCGGCCGCGAGCCGCGCAAAGACGTCAACCCCGACGAAGCCGTCGCCGTGGGCGCTGCCATTCAGGGTCAGGTGCTCTCAGGTGACCGCACCGACGTGCTGCTGCTTGACGTCACGCCACTGTCACTGGGCATCGAAACCATGGGCGGCGTGATGACCAAGATGATCAAGAAGAACACGACCATCCCGACCAAGTTTGCACAGACTTTCTCGACTGCCGAAGACAACCAGCCGGCCGTGACCATCAAGGTGTTCCAGGGCGAGCGCGAGATCGCCTCGGGCAACAAGGGTCTGGGCGAGTTCAACCTCGAAGGCATTCCACCGGCGACGCGCGGAACGCCGCAAATTGAAGTGTCTTTTGACATCGACGCCAACGGCATCCTGCACGTGGGCGCCAAAGACAAAGGTACCGGCAAGGAAAACAAGATCACCATCAAGGCCAACTCCGGTTTGAGCGAAGCCGAGATTCAGCAGATGGTCAAGGACGCCGAGCTCAATGCAGTGGCCGACAAGGAAAAAGTCGAGTTTGTCCAGGCCAAGAACAACGCCGAGGCCATGGTCCACAGCGTTCGCAAATCGCTGGGCGAGTACGGTGACAAACTGGACGCCGGCGAAAAGGAAAAAATCGAAAAAGCTATTGCCGACATGGAAGAAGCTCTGAAGGGTGAAGACAAGGCCGCCATCGAAGCCAAGAATACCGCCCTGATGGAAGCCAGCCAGAAGCTCGGCGAAAAAATGTACGCCGACATGCAGGCCAACCAGGCTGAGCAGGCAGCGGCCGCAGGTCCAGGCGGCGCCGCCGGTGCAGCGGGCAGCGATGCCAACGCCAAGGCGGCCGACGATAATGTGGTTGACGCAGAAGTCAAAGAAGTCAAAAAGACTTAAGGCTATTCTTCGGGCGCAAACCCGATGCCTCAAAGCGGAATCAGAGCCCAGCCCTGATTCCGCTTTCGTGCATCCGGCACACGCCCTTTAACTTTCACTGACAACGCAGTTTCATGGCCAAAAAAGATTACTACGACACGCTGGGCGTACCCAAAAACGCCGGCGAAGAGGACATCAAAAAAGCGTATCGCAAACTGGCGATGAAGCATCACCCTGACCGCAACCAGGGTGATGGCTCTAAGGCTTCTGAAGAAAAATTCAAAGAAGCCAAGGAAGCCTACGAAATGCTGTCCGACGCCAATAAGCGCGCAGCCTATGACCAGTATGGCCACGCCGGTGTCGACCCCAATATGCGCGGCGGTGGCGCTGGCGCAGGCGGGGCTGAAGGTTTTGGCGGTTTTGCAGAAGCTTTTGGCGATATTTTCGGGGACGTCTTCAACAACGCCAACCGCGGCCAGCAGCGTGGCGGCCGTCAGGTGTTTCGCGGCGGAGACCTCAGCTACGCCATGGAAGTCACACTTGAAGAAGCCGCTGCCGGTAAAGACGCGCAGATCCGTATCCCCAGCTGGGACGACTGCGGCATCTGCCACGGCAACGGCGCCAAGCCCGGCACCAAGGTGGCGACCTGTACCACCTGCCATGGCCATGGCGTGGTGCAAATGCGCCAGGGCTTTTTCAGCGTGCAACAAAACTGTCCGCAGTGCAAAGGTACCGGCAAACTGATTCCCGAACCCTGCGTGGCTTGCCACGGCGTGGGCAAGACCAAGACCAACAAAACCCTGGAAGTCAAAATCCCGGGCGGCATCGACGACGGCATGCGCATCCGCTCCACCGGCAACGGCGAGCCGGGCAGCAACGGTGGTCCGCCGGGTGACCTGTACATCGAGATCCGCATCAAAAAGCACGAGATTTTTGAGCGCGAAGGCGACGACCTGCATTGCGTGGTGCCCGTCAGTTTCCCGCGGGCATCGCTGGGGGGTGAAATTGAAGTGCCCACGCTGTCAGGCAAAGCGGCCATCGACATTCCTGAAGGCACACAAGCGGGCAAACAGTTCCGCCTGCGCGGCAAAGGAATCAAAGGCGTGAGATCAAGCTACCCGGGCGATCTGTATTGCCACATTGCCATAGAGACTCCGGTCAAACTGACCGAGGCACAACGCAAGCTACTCAAGGAGTTTGAGGAGTCTCTGAGAAAAGGCGGCGCCAGACACTCGCCAACCGAAGAAGGCTGGACCGACAAGCTGAAGAATTTCTTCAGCGCCTGATCAGGGCGGCCTCAGAACGCGTCGACTGCCAGCGCAGTCACGCTGTCGGCGCCTTCGACAATGCTGTCGCGGATACCCGGGGCTTTGGTCAGCAGGTGGTCGGCATAAAAGCGGGCCGTGGTGATCTTGGCGCGCATGAAGTCTGAGCCAAAGTCACCGGCGTCACCGCTGGCCAGCGCCTGCTCGGCCACCAGCAGCGCACGCGCCATCTGCCAGCCGGCCACGACGTTGCCCGCCAGCATGAGGTAAGGCACGCTGCCGGCAAACACAGCGTTGGGCGAAGCCTTGGAGTTGCCGGCGACAAAGTCGATGACGTCCAAGAGAGCCAATCGCGCCGCTTGCAAACGCTTGGCCACGGCCAGCGCGGCCGCGCCGCCTTGTGCACGCAGTTCGGACTCGGTGACTTCGATCTGCCCGGCGATGGCACGGGCGGTCTGGCCGCCGTCGCGTGAGGTCTTGCGGCCCACCAGGTCGTTGGCCTGAATCGCCGTGGTGCCCTCGTAGATGGTCAGAATCTTGGCATCGCGGTAGTACTGCGCCGCGCCGGTTTCTTCAATGAAGCCCATGCCGCCGTGCACCTGCACGCCCAGTGAGGTCACTTCCAGACTCATCTCGGTGCTGTAGCCCTTGACCAGCGGCACCATGAACTCATAAAAACTCTGGTTTTGTTTGCGCGTGTCTGCGTCGGGGTGATGGTGCGCAGCGTCATAAGCCGCGGCCGCCACAGCCGCCATGGCGCGGCAACCTTCGGTGTAGGCGCGCATGGTCATGAGCATGCGCTTGACATCGGGGTGGGCAATGATGGGGCCGCTGCCGGGCAGTGAGCCGTCCACCGGGCGGCTTTGCACGCGGTCTTTGGCAAACTGCACGGCCTTCTGGTAGGCCCGCTCGGCAATCGCAATGCCTTGCATGCCGACGGCGTAACGCGCCGAATTCATCATGATGAACATGTACTCGAGGCCGCGATTTTCCTGGCCCACCAGATAACCCACCGCACCACCGTGGTCGCCATACTGAAGCACGGCGGTCGGGCTGGCCTTGATGCCCAGCTTGTGCTCGATACTCACGCAATGCACGTCGTTGCGCGCGCCCGGCGAGCCATCGGCCTGCACCATGAATTTTGGCACCACAAACAAACTGATGCCCTTGACGCCTTCGGGCGCGCCGGTCACCCGGGCCAGCACCAGGTGCACGATGTTCTCGGCCATGTCATGCTCACCGTAGGTGATGTAGATCTTGGTGCCGAACAGCTTGTAAGTTCCGTCAGGCTGTGGCTCGGCGCGGCTGCGCACGGCCGCTAAATCAGAGCCGGCTTGCGGCTCAGTCAGGTTCATGGTGCCGGTCCACTGGCCGCTCACCAGTTTTTCAAGGTAGGTGGCTTTGAGCGCGTCCGAGCCGGCCGTCAGCAGCGCCTCGATGGCGCCGTCGGTCAACAAAGGGCACAGCGCAAAGCTCATGTTGGCCGAATTGAGCATCTCGCCGCAGGCCGCGCCAATCGTCTTGGGCAAGCCCTGGCCGCCGAAATCAAGCGGGTGCTGCAAGCCCTGCCAGCCGCCTTCGGCGTACTGCTTGAAAGCCTCTTTGAAACCCGGCGTGGTGGTGACCACGCCCTGGTTCCAGCTTGAAGGGTTCTGATCGCCCGCCCAGTTCAGCGGCGAGAGCACGCCCTCGTTGAACTTGGCGCACTCTTCGAGCACCGCCTGCGCCGTCTCAAAGCCCGCATCCTCAAAGGCCGGTATGCGGGCCAGCTCGTCAATCCCGGCCAGGTGCCGTATGCCGAACAACATGTCTTTGAGAGGGGCTTTGTAGCTCATGGCAGCACTCCAGGTTTTACAGAGCGGCCGTCAGTTCCGGCACGGCGACAAACAAATCAGCCTCCAGGCCGTAGTCGGCCACGCTGAAGATAGGCGCTTCGGCGTCCTTGTTGATGGCGACGATGACCTTGCTGTCCTTCATGCCGGCCAGGTGCTGGATCGCACCCGAAATACCGGCGGCGATGTAGAGCTGCGGCGCGACGATCTTGCCGGTCTGGCCCACTTGCCAGTCGTTCGGCGCGTAACCGGCGTCCACCGCAGCGCGTGAGGCGCCCAGTGCAGCGCCCAGCTTGTCGGCCAGCGGCGTCATCACTTCGTCAAATTTCTCGGCGCTGCCCAGTGCACGGCCACCGCTGACGATGATCTTGGCGGCCGTCAGCTCGGGGCGGTCGCTCTTGGCGATTTCGCTGCCCATGAAGGTGGACATGCCGCTGTCGGCCACACCGCTCACCACCTCGATGGCGGCTGAGCCGCCGGCAGCTGCGGCATCAAAGCCGGTGGTGCGCACGGTGATGACTTTGACAGCGTCCAGGCTTTTCACGGTAGCAATCGCGTTGCCGGCGTAGATCGGTCGCTCGAAGGTGTCAGGGCTGTCGACCTTGGTGATGTCCGAGATCTGACCGACGTCCAGCGTGGCGGCCACGCGCGGCGCAATGTTTTTGCCCGAGGCCGTGGCCGGAAACAGAATGTGCGAATAAGCCGGCGCCAGGGCCAGCACTTGCGCGGCCATGTTTTCAGCCAGGCCGTGCTCAAAATGCGCGCCGTCGGCGTGAATCACTTTGCTCACGCCGGTAATCTGGCTGGCAGCCTGGGCAGCGGCGCCAGCGTTCAAACCGGCCACCAGCACATGCACCTCGCCACCGCACTGGGCGGCCGCGGTGACGGTGTTGAGGGTTGCCGGCTTGATGCTGGCGTTGTCGTGTTCGGCAATGACAAGAGAGGTCATGGTCAGATTACCTTCGCTTCGTTTTTCAATTTATCCACCAGGGCGGCCACATCGGCCACCTTGACACCGGCGCTGCGCTTGGGCGGCTCGCTGACCTTGAGCGTCTTGATGCGCGGCTTGACGTCCACGCCCAGGTCTTCGGGCTTGAAGGTGTCCATCTGCTTTTTCTTGGCCTTCATGATGTTGGGCAGCGTCACGTAACGCGGCTCGTTCAATCGCAAATCGGTGGTGATGATGGCCGGCAGCGTCAGCGAAAGAGTTTCGGAGCCGCCATCGACTTCGCGGCTGACGATGACCTTGCCATCGACGATCTCGACCTTGGAGGCAAAAGTGGCTTGCGGCCAGCCCAGCATAGCGGCGAGCATCTGGCCGGTCTGGTTGCAGTCATCGTCAATGGCCTGCTTGCCCAGAATCACCAGTTGGGGTTGTTCTTTTTCAACCAGCGCTTTGAGCAGCTTGGCCACAGCCAGCGGCTGCAGTTCTTCGGCGGTATCCACCAGAATGGCGCGGTCTGCGCCTATGGCCATGGCGGTGCGCAGGGTTTCCTGGCATTGCGTCACGCCGCAGCTGACGGCGATGACTTCTGTGACCGTGCCCTTTTCTTTGAGCCGGGTGGCTTCCTCGACGGCGATTTCGTCAAACGGGTTCATGCTCATCTTGACGTTGGCGATGTCCACACCGCTGCCGTCAGACTTGACGCGCACCTTGACGTTGTAGTCCACCACGCGTTTGACGGGTACCAAAACCTTCATCAGAGGTCTCCAAAAATGATTGATCGGGGTTGACGGGAACGTCAACCTTGCATTCTATGCGGCTGCGCCGGGCGCGAGGTCACAGAAATTTCTACACCATGCGCACGCAGCGCTTTCAAAATGGCAAGGTTGACCTGTGAGCGCACGTTGATCTGACCATTTTCAGGATCGGCAATCCAGAAGTTCAGGGTGAACTCCAGCCCGTCCGGCCCGAAATGACTGAGGCTGGCCGAGGGCGCAGGCTCTCTGAGCACGCGCTGCTGGCCGGCAGCGGCCTGTATCAGCAGTTGCAGCACCAGGTCCGCATCGCTGTCATAGGCCACAGACACCACGGTTGACAAGGACACATGGCTGTCTGCCAGTGAGAGATTTTCGATACGGTTGCTGATGAAGATTTCGTTAGGCACGATGGACTCGCGCCCGTTCAGCGCGCGGATCACGGTGTAACGCGCTCTGATGTCGGTGATACGCCCTTCAAAACCGTCCACCCGCACGCTGTCGCCAATGCGCACGCTGCGCTCGGTCAGCATGACAAGGCCGCTGACATAGCTGGCCGCCAGCTTTTGCAAACCAAAGCCAATGCCCACACCCACCGCGCCCCCCAAGACCGACAAGGCCGTCAAGTCAATGCCGACCACGGACAGCGCCACCAGCAATCCAACAAACACCAGCAGCGCCCGGGTGGCATTGCTGAAAGCTTTGCGCAGCGACAAGTCGCTGCCGGTGGCCGATCGCAGCAATCGCGTTTCAATCGCTGAAGAAACCCACAAAGCCACAATCAGCACCAGGCCGGTGGTCAGCGCACCCTCTATCAACGTGCGCACAGACAGCTTGGCCCCCCCGACATGCCAGGTGATGGTGTCCAGCTCTTCCAAAATCAGCGGCAGCAAGCCACTGACCCACAGCACCATCGCCAGCCAGACCAGCCAGGAGATAGTGCGCTCGAGTGCACGCACCACAGGCGCATTGCTGAAGGCCGCTTGCAAGACCTTGACGCCAAGCCGTATCACGGCCAGCGCCACCAGTACAGGAATAGCCACCCTGAAAATTGTGATGGGACCATAGGGCAGCAAGATGGCGCGAGCCGCATAAGCCAGGCTCAGCAGCAGCAGGGGAAACATCACACCGTCTAAAACCTGGTGGCCAAACCAGATCGATCGCGTGTCGTGAGCGCCTGCGGTCTGACGGGCCAGAGCGGTCAACATCCAAGCCAAAACTATGCAAGCGGCCAAAGCCGCCAATTCGACCAAAGCCGGCGGCTGCACCAAGGCCAGGAACCATGCATCCAGACTGCCGATATTGGCCATCCCTCAATCCTCAAAAAAATTGGAAAAAAACACGGGTGAACATCAAAGATCGGCCAGCACCCGTATGTGCGACTCCACGCTGCGCCCGAGTGCGCTCAGGTTGTAGCCGCCTTCGAGCGAAGACACGATGCGGCCCTTGGCGTGACGCTTGGCCACATCTTTGATGCGCTGCGTGATCCAGGCGTAGTCCTGCTCCACCAGGCCCATTTGGCCGAGGTCATCTTCGCGGTGCGCGTCAAAACCGGCGCTGATGAAAATCATCTGCGGCTTGAATTCCTCCAGGCGGGGGATCCAGGACTGTTCAATCTTCTCGCGCACGGCGGGCCCCTTGGTGTAGGCCGGCATGGGCAGGTTGACCATGTTGTCATCGGGACTGTCAAAGCCGCTGTGCGGGTAAAAAGGGTGCTGAAAAAAGCTCACCATCAAAATACGTTCGTCGCCGCGAATGATGTCTTCGGTGCCGTTGCCGTGGTGCACATCAAAGTCCACAATCGCAACGCGCTCCAGACCGTGCCGCTCCAACGCGTACTTGGCGGCCACTGCCACGCTGTTGACAAAACAAAAGCCCATGGCCTTGTCGCGGCAGGCATGGTGGCCGGGGGGGCGCACCGCGCAGAAAGCGTTTTCCATTTCGCCAGCCATAACCGCGTCGGTGGCGGCCAGTACAGCGCCGGCAGCGCGCAACACGGCGCTCCAACTGTGCACATTGAGCGCGGTGTCCGGGTCCAGCTGTGCGTAGCGGGGACCGCCGGCATTGATCTCTTCGGCCAACTGCTCAGACAGCCCGCGCATGGCCGCCACCATCGTGCGGCCATGCGCCAGCTCAATGTCAGCCAGCGGCGCCTCGGGGGCTTCGCGCCGATCCAGCGCATCCGACACGCCCGTGATCAGCAGCCGGTCTTCAATCGCATCGAGACGCTCCGGACATTCGGGGTGGCCCGGCCCCATCTCGTGTTTACGGCAGTCGGCATGGGTGAAATAACCAGTCACAGACATAAAAATCAGACCCCAGGGTTCATGCAAAAAAACCGGCGCCCCCCGCCGTACAGGGCACAGGCGCTTAGCAATTCAGCTTACCACGCCGCACTTTGAGTGGCGCAGCGCCAGCGACCTAAAATCGGCATGCGAGCAAACTGCTGCAGCCCTTGTTTGCCTGGTTTGCCCGGGCTCACAATGCGACCATTTCCGGGGATATTTTTGACCAAACTGCCTCTCTCTTTTTCGACCCCCCCTGCTCCAGCGCTTGGCCGGCCTCTGCGAGCCGCTGCTTTGACCGGCATGTTTTTGATGGCACTTGCCAGTCCCCTTGGCGCGGCAGAAACTGCCACGGCACCCACACTGAGCCCGGCACCTGCCGTGGTCACCAAGCCAGCCCCAGGCGCCAACAAAACTGCCAAAAAGTCTGCTCACAAGGCCCGCAACGCCCATGCGCAGAAACCTGCACGCAAAGCCAGTCGCCTCATGCAAGCCAGTGGACCGGCCTACGCCAGCCGACCTGAAGCCATGCTGTTTGCCGACACCACGGCAGCGCAGCGCAATCTATCTCCTGCTTGGGTGCGGCGCGCCATCGGACAAGCCCGCTTCAGCCCGGCCGTGGTCAAGCTGATGCAGCCGCCCACGCAGCCTTTTGTGAAAAACTGGGCGGTCTACCGCAGCCGCTTCATTGACGACGCACGCATTGCAGCCGGTGTGAAGTTCTGGCAAAGCCATGCCGCTACGCTGGCACGGGCCGAAAAAGAATACGGCGTGCCGCAGGAGATCATCGTCGGCATCATCGGCGTAGAGACGATCTACGGCCAAAACACCGGCAGCTTTCGCGTGATGGACGCGCTGACCACCCTGGCCTTTGACTTTCCGGCCAGCCATCCGCGTGCGGCTGAGCGCAGTGAATTTTTCAAACGTGAGCTCGAACAATTTTTGAGCCATCAAAACCGCCTGGGCGCTGACCCCATGCTGGCGCTGGGCAGTTACGCCGGCGCCATGGGCTTGCCGCAATTCATGCCCTCCAGCTGGGTGCGCTTTGCGGTGGACTTTGATGGCGACGACAAGATCGACCTGTGGAACAGCCCGGCCGACGCCATCGGCTCGGTGGCCAGCTACTTCAAGGCCTTCAACTGGCAAACCGGCATGCCCACGCACTATCCGGTGAGCTTTAACAAAGAGCGCCTGGACATGGACACGCTGATGGCACCGGACATCCTGCCGACCTTCAGCGTGGCCAGCTTCACCGCCAAGGGCGCGGTTCTTGAAGGCGCAGCCCTAGAGCACAAGGGACCACTGGCCCTGATCGAGCTGCTCAACGGCCCCAATGCGCCCAGCTTCGTCGCCGGGACCGATAACTTTTACGTCATCACCCGCTACAACTGGAGCAGCTACTACGCCATGGCGGTGATTGAACTGGGGCAGGCTGTAGCGCGAGAAATGCCAAGCAAGCCCTGAAGGCTTTCACGCATGAACCCTTTGAACCCCAAAAAACTGTTGCTGACCAAGTGGACTGCGGTCAAACCCGTAGCTAAGCAAAAACATTTTTTGGTCAGCCGGGTGATTGAGCCCGAGCAACTGACCGATCCTATTGAAAGGGTTGAAATTGAAGCGGTGTTTTCAAAAACTGTGC
>CANNNH010000037.1 GCA_947505915.1 Comamonadaceae bacterium | reverse complement strand
TCCACATCGAGCAAGGTGCCTTGCGCACCTTCAAACAACAAATTGCTGCCGCGCAAATGGGCTTGGTGCAATTCGGTTGACACATCGGCCGCCATGGGCAAAATTTGCTCGGCTTCCAAGGCGCATTGGTCCAGCACCTGTTGAAAATCAATCGCCGGTGCGCTCAGATATTGGGTGAGAACGAAATTGTGCAAATCCAAGTTCTCACGCAGTTTGTCGGCAAAGCGTTGCGGATGTTTCAAGTCCTGAACTCGCAAGGCCCGGCGCGCGATTTTGTCTTCGTATGCAGGCCCAATGCCGCGCCCCGTGGTGCCAATTTTGTCCAAGCCAGACTTTTCTTTGGCAGCCTCTCGGGCCACATCGATCGCTGCGTGGTAGGGCAGTATCAAGGGACAGGCTTGGCTGATGCGCAAGCGCGAGCGCACGGACACGCCCGCCGCCTCCAAGCCCGCAATTTCTTCCAGCAACTTGCTCATTGACAAGACAACGCCGTTGCCGATGTAGCACACCACACCAGGGCGCATGATGCCGCTGGGGATCAAATGCAGCGCTGTTTTGATACCTTTGATCACCAGCGTGTGCCCAGCGTTGTGTCCGCCTTGGAACCGAACCACGCCTTGCGCCGACTCGGTCAACCAATCCACCAGTTTGCCTTTGCCTTCGTCGCCCCATTGGGTTCCGACAACCACCACATTGCGACCTTGGGAATTATTCATGAGATGGAAAAAGTGTCAGGGGTGAATGGGTTGGACATGCCACTGGGTGCCTTGGCGCACCAACTCGCGGTTGCAATTGAATTCGTCAGCTTCGCTGTCATGCCCAGGCAAGACACACACCACGGTTTCGCCTTGCTGGCGCAGCGCATCAATGGCATCGCGCAAGCTGGTGTCTTCAGACCAAGGGGCGCGGATGGCACTGTTCTGGGCGGGGCGCGGCAGACAACGCGCCCATTCTTTCAAGTCAAGGCTGAAACCCACCGCCGGCCTGTCACGGCCAAAGACGGCACCCACCGCGTCGTATCGGCCGCCGCGCAACAAGGCGTCTCCCGCACTGTGGGCATACAAGGCAAACCTGGGGCCGCTGTAATAGCCATATCCATTCAAGTCACCCAGGTCAAATGTGATGTCACAGTCGCTCAATTGATCGGCCAAAAAGGCCAGCTGATCCAAGGCTTCAATCGCCTGTGGCCACGCCGACAGCACCTGCCGACCCGCCATCAAGACGGAGCGCCCACCATAGAGGCCCGTCAAGGCCTGCAAGGCCTTGGCCACGGGGGCTGTCAAATGGCGGGCCAGTTTGGCGATTTGGGGGGCATCTTTGCGTCCCAAAGCCGTGTGCAAGTCTTGAACCAAGCCCTCTTCTAGGGCCAAGCCCTCGAGCAAAGCCGGCACGATGCGAGCATGCCCCATGTCCAAAACCACGCCCGACAAACCCGCAGATTCAGCGCCTCTCAGGGCCAAAGCCAAAATTTCTAAATCCGCTTCCAAACCGGGGTGCCCATAGATTTCAGCGCCCAGTTGGTAGGGCTCACGGGTGGCCCCGGGGCGATCTGCACGCGTGTGCAAAACAGGGCCGCAGTAGCACAGGCGCGTGACGCCTTTGCGGTTGAGCAAATGGGCATCGATGCGGGCAACTTGCACGGTGGTGTCGGCACGCAGACCCAAGGTGCGGCCGGACAATTGGTCGACCAACTTGAAGGTCTGCAAATTCAGGGATGGGTCGCTGTCGGACAACAAAGAGTCCAAGTGCTCCAGCAGCGGGGGCATCACCAGCTCGTAACCGCAGCGCCGGGCATGGTCGAGCCAGATGCGGCGCAATTCTTCAATGTGACGGGCCTCAGAGGGCAACACATCAGCGATGTGATCCGGCAAGACCCAGGCAGACATATGGTTGGAGTGGGGGGTAAAAAAGAAAGGATTTTAGCCGGTGACCTGTGGCCCCCCAAGGGGCCCATCGATCAGGTCATCCAAGCCAAGAGCAACAGTCCCAAAGCGATGGATACAAAGCCAAAAAAACGGATTTGCCCATCCGTGAGCTGCTGCACTTGCATGAAGATGCGGCGCCAACCAGAAGGCGAAATAAAGGGCATCAAGCCCTCAATCACGAACACCAGGCCCAGCGCAGTCCAAATCAGGTCCGAGCCATCCACCATCACTTTTTGCTGGAAGCGGGGGGTGCAGATCCACCCGAATTGCCGCGGAATGCCTTGAAAAATTCACTGGATGGGTCGACAACCATCACATCACTTTTCTTGTTGAAGCTCGCCTTATAAGCGTCCAGGCTGCGATAAAACTGGGCAAATTGGGCGTCACGGCCAAACGCTTCGGCATACACTTTGGCCGCTTCAGCGTCGCCCTCGCCTTTGATTTTTTGGGCATCGCGATAGGCGTTGGCCACGGTCACTTCACGCTGGCGGTCGGCATCGGCCCGAATTTTTTCGCCTTCAGCTGCACCGGTGGAGCGCAATTCATTGGCCACACGCTTGCGCTCGGCCTCCATGCGCCGATAAACCGATTCGGTGATGGCGTCCACGTAATCAGCCCGGGTGATCCTCACATCCACCACATCCACCCCCCAAGGCTTGGCCCCTTGGACCACCTCCAGCACTTCGCGCTTGACGTCTTGGAGCAAGGCCTCTCGCTTAACGGACAACAACTCTTTCACCGTTCGTTTGTTGATCTCTTCTTGCAAGGCATTGCGCACCACGCGGCTCAATTGCATGGCGCCGGCTTTTTCATCCAAGCCCACATTGCGGATGTAGTTGGAGGGATCGGTGATGCGCCAACGCACATACCAATCGATGACCATGCGCTGCTTCTCGGCGGTCAGCATCGGCCCGGTGTCTTGGTTGTCCAAGGTCAAAAGCCGCTTGTCGATGTAGGACACATTTTGAAATGGCGGGGGGAGTTTGATGTGCAGGCCAGGCTCGGTGATCACATCTTTGATTTGACCCAAAGAGTAAACCACCCCGAATTGACGCTGGTCGACCACAAAAAGCGTGGAGCTGATGATCAACAAGGCCACCAGGCCAGAGGTGATGTAGAAACCAATTTTGTTCATGATGGATGACCTGGGCTTTCAGCGGGCGTCGCGGTCGCGGGAGCGAGCACCATCGCGGTTTCGCACATCCGCATTGGACGAACTCGTCGGGGCATTGTTGTCTGCACCTGTCAATGGCACGGGGGCGCCCGCAGCCGGCGTGGTGGATTGGGTGGCCTGCATGATTTTGTCCAGGGGCAGGTAAAGCAAGTTGGAGCCTTGCTTGGACTCGACCAGCACCTTGGTGACATTGCTGTAGATTTGTTGCATGGCATCGATGTACATGCGGTCTCGCGTCACTTGGGGTGCTTTTTGGTACTCGTTGAGAACCGATCGGAACCGCTGCCCATCACCTTGCGCCTGCGCAATGATGCGGGATTTGTAGCCTTCCGCTTCCTCTTTCAAGCGGGACGCGGCACCCACTGCCCTGGGAACCACATCATTGGCATACGCCTGGGCTTCGTTTTTGGCCCGCTCGCGCTCTTGACCGGCCTTGAGCACATCGTCAAAGGCAGCTTGAACCTGCTCGGGAGGGCGCACGCCCCCTTGTTGCAAATTGATGCCCACCACCTCAATGCCCACTTTGTAGCGGTCCAAGATGATTTGCATGATCGCCCTGACACGCGGGCCAATTTGATCGCGCTCTTCAGACAGTGCTGAGTCCATGCGCATTTTTCCAACCACCTCGCGAACAGCGGTCTCTGCCGCTTGAACCACGGCATCCGTTGGATTTTTGCTTTCAAACAAATAAGCGCGGGCATCGGTCAGTCGGTATTGCACTGCAAATTTCATTTCCAGAATGTTCTCGTCTTCTGTGAGCATGGCCGACTCACGCAAACCTGTGGCTTTGATGACGGTGTCTCGGCCGATGTCCAAAGACCTGATTTGGGTGACAAAAACCAACTCATGGCGCTGTACCGGGTATGGCAAGCGCCAATTGAAACCCGCGCCCACCGTGCTCTGGTAACGACCAAACTGGGTGATGACAGCTTGTTGACCCTCTTGGACAATGAAAAAGCCGGTGCCCAACCAAATCAAGATGGCAATCGCCGCAATCACACCCAAGCCTGCTCGGGCGTTGCCCATGTCGGGCTTGAAACCACCCCAATTGCCACCACCGGAGCCCCCGCCAGAGGAGCCGCCACCCGTGGGTCCACCCCGTTTGCCACCCATGAGTTGGCCCAGTTTGCGATTGAAGTCACGCCAAATATCGTCCAAATCAGGCGGCCCTGCGCTGGGTCTGGGCGGCTGTTTGGGAGGTGACTCGTTGTCGGGCTTGGCCTCTGCATCTGGGGGACGTGGCGGGTTGGAACCCGGATCCGTGTTGGGCGAAGAGCCTTGTTGTGGCGATCCTTGACCGTCAGGAGCCCTGCCCCAACGGCCATCATTGAGATTGAACATCCCCAACAGGCGCTTGGCCCATCCCAAGCCCAAAGGGTTCCATCGATTAAGGTTCATGCGAGACCAACATTTCAGTCCAAAAGGAGTCCATTGTGCCCAATATCCAAAGCCCCTCTTTGACCTGGGTCGTAGAAAGCGTGAATCGGCATGGGACTGGCGTGCGCATCATCATCGGTCACACGGGCTCGGCGATTTGCTCGCCTTGCGATCGATGTGATCTGCGGGCCAATTCGGTGCGCAACTCTGGCAAGCCCAATCCGGTTTGGGCACTGATGAAAAACCGGTCCACAGTCACACCATCGAGCTCGTAGAGATCATGCGTTTGCACAGGCTTGCGAAAGTCGGGCAAGGCATCCACCTTGTTAAAGACCAATAACTGCGGAATATTTTGGGCGCCAATCTCTTGCAGAACATTTTGGACTTGTTGAATTTGCGCCGTCCACTCTGGGTGGTGGGCATCCACCACATGCAACAGCAAATCGGCCTCGGCCGCCTCTTGCAAGGTGGCTGCAAATGCTTTGACCAGGCCGTGGGGCAAGTCGCGAATAAACCCCACCGTGTCGGACAGAGACACCGAAGTGGCCACGCCATCGGTTTGACCCAGGTAGATTTGTCGGGTGGTGGTGTCCAATGTGGCAAACAATTGATCCGCGGCATAACTGCGCGCTTTGACCAAGGCATTGAACAAGGTGGACTTGCCCGCATTGGTATAGCCGACCAAGGAGATGCGAAAAGCATCCTTGCGCAGCCTTTGTTTGCGCTGCGTTTGGCGCTGGCGCATGACTTTGTCAAGCCGCTCGCGGGTTCGTTTGATGCCCTCGCCCAGCATGCGCCGGTCAAGTTCGATTTGGGTTTCACCCGGCCCACCCCGATTGCCAATGCCGCCGCGTTGTCGCTCTAAATGGGACCACCTGCGCACCAATCGGGTGGACAGGTATTGAAGCCGCGCCAATTCCACCTGAAGCTTGCCCTCGTGGCTGCGGGCACGCTGTGCAAATATTTCCAAAATCAACAAGGTTCGGTCATTGACAGGCATGTCCCAATGGCGCTCTAAGTTGCGCTGCTGGGCAGGGCTCAAGGACTGGTCGAAAACGACCTCAACCGCGCCCAGTTGGGCGGCCAATGCTTTGATTTCCTCGGCCTTGCCTTTGCCCACAAACAAGGCCGGATCAGGCGCTTGGCGCTTGCAAGTGATTTTGCCAACCGGGTGCATGCCCGCACTTTGAACCAGCAAAGCCAGTTCTTCCAGATTGGCATCGAACCCATCGGTGTGGAAATCAACCCCCACCAACAAGACCGGGGTGGCCGCTGAGAAAGTCTTGTTATTCAAAAGATGCGGGGTGATCTGAGGTGCACAACAAGCACCAAGGGCACACAACCCAGCAGATGGCTGGCGTGATGTTCAGGCGCCCTCTGCCGTGGGAGCGACTTCGTCGGATTGGTAGGTCACCGCGCGCCCAGGAACAATGGTGGAAATGGCGTGTTTGTAGACCATTTGGGTGACGGTGTTCCTCAGAAGAACCACGTCTTGGTCAAAGGATTCCACTTGCCCTTGCAATTTGATGCCATTGACCAAATAGATAGACACTGGAATGTGTTCTCTGCGCAATGCATTGAGAAACGGATCTTGTAATAACTGCCCTTTGTTGCCCACGATATTCTCCGTGTTGGTGATGAAGCTTCGACCTTACCACAGGCCTTCGCGCAGGGGTTTGCGCTGGCGCAAAAAACTCAATCGGCCTTGTTTTTGTAGGGGTTTTCCGAGGTTTTCATTTCGATGCGCAATGGGGTGCCCTCTAAATTGAAAGCTTTTCGAAATCGCCCTTCCAAATACCGCTTATAAGACGCGCCAACATGCTCCAAAGAGTTGCCATGGATGATGATGACCGGTGGGTTCATACCCCCTTGGTGGGCGTAACGCAGTTTGGGGCGGAACATGCCCGCCCTTTGGGGAGATTGAAATTGCACCGCTTCGAGCAGCAAGCGTGTCAACACTGGGGTGGTCATTTTGCACGTGGCCGCACGATGGGCCTGCGTGATCGAGGCCCACACGGGGGCCAACCCTTGGCGTTTTTTCGCCGAAATGAGGTGAATGGCTGCAAATTTCAAAAAAGCCAACCGGGCCTCGATGGACCGGTGCACCAACTCGCGTTGATAAGCGTCTACCGCGTCCCATTTGTTGACCGCCAAGACCACGGCGCGACCACTCTCCAAAATAAAACCAGCAATGTGCGCATCTTGATCAGTGACCCCTTGGGTGGCATCCAACAGCAATAAGACCACGTTGGCAGACTCAATCGCTTGCAGGGTTTTAACGACAGAAAACTTTTCGATGGCCTCAAAAACCCGACCCTTGCGCCGAAGGCCTGCGGTATCGATCACCTCATAGCGCTGGCCGCCCCGCTCAAAAGGCACACTGATCGCGTCCCGGGTTGTGCCGGGTTGGTCAAATGCGACCAAGCGCTCCTCACCCAACCAGGTGTTGATCAAGGTTGATTTACCCACGTTCGGGCGCCCAGCCACGGCCAGCTTGATGGTCCCCTCAGAGGACGCATCTTCTTCAGTGCCGTAGAGGCCTGTGTCATACAGCGGTTGTAGCGCCACCTCGACCAGGCTGCGAATACCCTGACCATGTGCCGCTGACACCGGATGAACTTCACCCAAGCCCAATTCGTAAAACTGGGAAAGCTGCACATCTTGTTGCATGCCTTCGTTTTTGTTGGCCGTGAGAACACATGGTTTGCTGAGTTTGCGCAAAAAGTTGGCGATGTCATGGTCTTGGGCGCTCAATCCCTCGCGGGCATCGACCACAAAAATCACCACATCGGCTTCGGCCACGGCCTGCTGGGTTTGCTTGGCCATCTCTTTGTAGATGCCGCCCGACGCATCGGGCTCAAACCCGCCTGTGTCGACCGCAATGAACTCAAAGGCGCCTTGTTTGCCTTGCCCGTAATGTCGGTCCCGGGTCAGGCCAGGAAAGTCGGCCACGATGGCATCTCGCGACTGGGTCAAGCGATTGAAGAGGGTGGATTTGCCCACATTGGGCCGCCCCACCAGGGCCAACACAGGCTTCATGGCTGGGCGGGCGAAATCTGCCAGGCCTGCACCATACCTTTGCGGGTCACCGTGATGATGCGGTCTTGCGCCGCTGTGGGGTTTGCGGCCCACCCACTGCCATCGCTGGCAACGCGGTGAATCAATGCGCCATCTTGGTTGGAGAAGAAATACAACTGTCCGCCACTGTCGCCCACCACCGAAGCAGCCGGGGTGACCAGGGGGGCAGTCAACTGGCGGTAACGCAAGCGGTCAGATTCCCACAGTTTTTCACCATTGCCTCGGCTCCAGGCCATCAACATGCCATTGCCATCCGAGGCCAAGAGCATGCGGTCGTCACCCGACAGGCCTTGATCGCCCACCGAACGGCGGCTCCACAACACTGCGGCATTGCGGGTATCCACACAGCCGATTTGGGCTTGGAATGCTCGGGCACAAACCACCGTTGAAGCACGCGATGCGGGGCCCACCAGGTCGACCAAACGTTCCATGTCATTGGTGCCTCGGGACGTGCCAATCGAGGCTTCCCACAACACAGCGCCACTGAGCGGTTGAATTCCAACCAATCGACCACCTTGGCCAGCGACCAACATGTCGCCCATGGGCAACAACACGCCCATTTGGCGCAGCACCAAGGGCTCGCCCGGGCGAGCTTGGCTCCAAAGCACCCGCCCATTCGAGGCATCAAAGGCCCAAACACTGCGGTCCGCACTGAGCACAAACACGCGTCCACCGGCCACCAAGGGTGGCGTGAAGGACTGGGCCGTCATGGCTTTGCGCCAAATTTCTTTGCCGTTGCGGATCACGATCAACTCGCTTTGCTGGCCCATGACCGCATAAAACTGGCCATCGCTGCCAACGCCAGCACTCAAAGGCCCCACCTGCGTGCGCCACAACTCACGACCCGTGGCAAGGTCCAATGCCCAGACTGCGCCACGGCCGTTGGCCAAAGCCAAACCATTGGCTTGAACATTGACTGCCAGTGGAATGTCGATGGCACCGGCCGCAAAGGTCCATGCGGATTGCAGGCGCAAAGTGTTGGGCACGGCACCTACGTCGGCCGGCTTGACCTTGGGACTGGAGCCACAGCCCAGAAACAAAGACAGCGCTAAACAACCTGCCCAAAAGAAAAGCCTTTGGGGGTAGATGGCTCTAAGCCGCGACAACCACACCGTCACGGCTTCTCCGTTTCTGGGGCTTTGGGGGCGACGCCGAGCGCGGCCAATTTGATTTCGAGCAAGCGGCGGTATTCAGCCCGCTCATCCATGGCCTTCCAAGCACTTTGGTAAAGCCCGATGGCATCGCTCTTTTTGCCTTCGAGCATGGCCAAATCACCCAAGCGGTCTTGGGCCAGGGCTTGATAGGCGCTGGGCAAAGAGGCCGTCAACAACTTGCGGGCGGCTTCATTTTGCTTTTTGTCCATGAGAATGGCCGACAACCGCAACCGGGCAACGGCTTGATAGCCCGCATCAGAACCATGCTCGACCACCCATTGCAATTGGGTTTGGGCATCGTCTGCGCGATCTTTTTCGTGCAACATTTGCGCCAACAACAAACCGGACTGACTGGCATAAACCGTGGACCCGAATTTGTCCTTGATGTCAGACACCGCCCGCTCCATCAGGGCCAGATCGGCGCTGCGTTGGGCCCGTTCCACGGTGTCAAACAACACCGTGGCCTGAGTGGCCTGTTGACGCTGCCAGTAATTCCAACCGGTGTAGCCCAAGTAGGCCAACGCCAACACCGCCAATACCGTGCTGATGGCATTGCCCCATTGCGCCCAAAAATGCTTGAGCTGATCAAGTTGTTCTTGCTCTTCTAAGTCTAGATTCGTCGCCATGTTGTTCCTAAAGAACCTGCGATTGTAGGTGGCTTGCCCAAGTGGTCAGCTCAGACAAGGCGATGGTGTCTTGCTCTGCGCTGGCATCGCGCAAAGACTTGCGCCCCACCACACCACGCTGCAACTCCTGCGGCCCAAAAATCAAGGCATGTGTAGCCCCTGAGGCATCTGCCTTTTTGAACTGGGTTTTCATGCTGCTCCAATCCAAACGGGGGCTGGCATGCATTTGCACATTCAAGCCGGCTTGTCGCAAGGTTTGGAGATGAACCAAAACCTGGGGCATGTCGTTGGCGTCGCCAATGATGGCGTAAACATCGGGTTTGGGCGTGCTGGGCAGCAAAGCTTGTTCGCGCAGCAACTCAATGACGCGCTCCACCCCCATGGCCCAGCCAATGGCTGGCGCAGATTTTCCGCCCAATTGTTCAATCAGCGTGTCATAGCGACCACCGCCACAAATGGTGCCCTGGGAGCCCAAGCTATCGGTGATGAACTCAAATACCGTGAGGTTGTAGTAGTCCATGCCCCGGACCAAGCGCGGATTGATCCGGTATTCAATTTGACTGGCATCGAGCATTTGGCGCAAGCGATTGAAATGGTCTAACGATTCGGCGCCCAAAAAATCCATCAGCTTGGGCGCGCCGTTGACCAAATTTTGCAGGTCCGGATTTTTGGTGTCCAAAATGCGCAAGGGATTGGTGTGCAAGCGCCGCTTTGAATCTGCATCAAGCAGATCTTCATGCTGCTCAAGATAAGCAATCAAGGCCAAGCGGTGCGCTTGGCGCTCAGGCAGTTGCCCCAAGCTATTGAGCTCCAAACGAACATCCACCAACCCCAAGGTTTTCCACAAATGGTGGGCCAATAAGATGATTTCGGCGTCCACTTCGGGCCCAGCAAAACCCAAAGCCTCGGCACCAATTTGGTGGAATTGGCGGTATCGGCCGCGTTGCGGTCTTTCATGGCGAAACATTGGGCCGATGTAGTAAAGCCTTTTTCCGCCCTCGTAGAGCATGGAATGCTCAATGCTGGCGCGCACCACACCCGCCGTATTCTCAGGCCTCAAGGTCAACTCTTCACCATTCAATCGGTCGGTAAAGGAGTACATCTCTTTTTCAACGATGTCGGTGACTTCGCCCAAGCCGCGCACAAACAAACCCGTGGGCTCCACAATGGGGGTGCGCAAATTTTGGTAAGCATGGCGGCGCATCAAATCGCGCACAACCTCTTCTAACCACTCCCAATCAGCAGACTGCGGCGGCAAGACATCATTCATGCCCTTGACAGCTGATATTTTGTCGACCATCTTCAAATCTTTCTGTGCATCCGTTCAAACGGTGCTGTATTTTTTTTCAATGTATTCCTCAACGATGGCGTGAAATTCATTGGCAATATTGTCGCCACGCAAGGTCATCGCCTTCTCGCCGTCAATGAAAACCGGGGCCGCAGGGATCTCACCCGTACCTGGCAGGCTGATGCCAATGTCAGCATGCTTGCTTTCACCGGGCCCGTTGACGATGCACCCCATCACCGCCACCTTCAAATGCTCCACACCCGGGTATTGAGACCTCCAAATGGGCATCTGGGCGCGCAGGTAGTCGTCAATTTTCTTGGCCAACTCTTGAAAAGTCGTGCTGGTGGTGCGGCCACAACCCGGGCATGCCGTGACACTGGGCACGAAAGTGCGCAAGCCCAGGGATTGCAAAATTTCAGAAGCAATCACCACCTCTTGCGTGCGTGACTCACCAGGTTGCGGGGTGAGTGA
>CANNNH010000036.1 GCA_947505915.1 Comamonadaceae bacterium | reverse complement strand
GCTCAGCGGCGCGCCCGAAGGCGGCAGCGCCGGCACCGAGATCGTCATCCGCGAGCATGACTGGCAGCTCAGCCTGAACATTGCCGAAGGCCACAAGACCGGCTTTTACCTGGACCAGCGCGACAGCCGTCAGAAGTTTGCCCAGCATGCGCGGCGCCGGCAGTTTCAGCGCGTGCTCAACTGCTACTGCTACACCGGTGGTTTCACGGTGGCGGCGCTGGCCGGCGGTGCGGCGCATGTGACCTCGATCGATTCGTCGGGCCCGGCTTTGGACAAGGCGCGTGCCAATGTGGCGCTCAACGGTTTTGATGCGGCGCGCTGTGACATGCTGGATGCTGATGTCAACGCCATGCTGCGCCAGTACATCTTGGAGGGGCGCACCTTTGACGCCATCGTGCTGGACCCGCCTAAGTTCGCGCCCACGGTGGCCCACGCTGAACGCGCAGCGCGCGCCTACAAAGACATCAACCGCCTGGCGCTGACTATTTTGGAGCCGGGCGGCACGCTCTTTACTTACTCCTGCTCGGGCGGCATCAGCGCGGACTTGTTTCACAAGATCGTGGCTTCTGCAGGCACCGACGCCGGGGTAGATGCCTTCATCACCGAGCGCCTGGGCGGCGCGCCCGACCACCCGATGACAGTGACTTTCCCTGAAGGCGAGTACCTCAAGGGCCTGGTGCTGGTGCGAAAGCCCTGAACCCCTCTAGGCGCGACCGCTAAACTCGCGGGCTGTTCCCCCCTGAATTTTTCTTGTTTTTGTTTTTCCAAGGCGCACCATGAGTTTGATTCCCGTCACCATCCTGACCGGCTTTCTGGGTTCCGGTAAAACCACCTTGCTCAAGCGCGTGCTGACGGAGGCGCACGGACAAAAAATTGCCGTGATCGAAAACGAGTTCGGTGAAGAAAACATCGACAACGAAATTCTGGTGAACGACACCAACGAGAACATCATTCAGATGAACAATGGTTGCATCTGCTGCTCGATCCGCGAAGACTTGCGCGAAACGCTGCAACTGCTGGCCTCCAAAAAGCGCCAGGGGCTGCTTGATTTCGAGCGCGTGGTGATCGAGACCACCGGCCTGGCCGACCCCGGCCCGGTGGCGCAGACCTTTTTCATGGACGAGGAAATCGCCGAGCAGTACCTGCTGGATTCCATCCTCACCCTGGTCGACGCCAAGCACGCGGCCACGCAGCTCAACGACCGGCAGGAAGCACGCCGTCAAATCGGCTTTGCCGACCAGATCTTCATCAGCAAGACCGATCTGGTGGCCGAAGACGAGGTGCAGGCGCTGATGCATCGCCTGACGCACATGAACCCGCGCGCACCGCAGCGCGCCGTGCATTTCGGCGAAGTGGCGCTGGGCGAGGTGTTTGACCTGCGCGGCTTCAACCTCAACGCCAAGCTCGACATTGACCCCGACTTTTTGAAAGACGATGCGCACGACCACGCCGGTCACGACCATGACCACGGCCACGACCATGTTCACGGCGAGCATTGCGACCATCCTTCACATGCTCAAGAGGGCGGGGGCGGGCATCACCATCACCACGATGACGATGTGAAAAGCTTTGTGTTTCGCTCAGACCGCCCCTTCAGCCCGGCCAAGCTGGAAGACTTTCTGGGCGCGATCGTCAACATTTACGGCCCGCGCATGCTGCGCTACAAAGGCGTGCTGAACATGGAAGGCACCGAGCGCAAAGTTATTTTTCAGGGCGTGCACCAGCTGATGGGCAGCGATCTAGGCCCCGCCTGGGCGGCGGGCGAGCTGCGGACCAGCAAGATGGTTTTCATCGGGATTGATCTGCCCAAAGATATTTTTCTGCAAGGTCTGGAGCAAAGCCTGGTTTGAGTTAGGCTCTCCCACTTGCCGCAAAAGTGCTCTGGCGCGTCTGTTTTAGCCCTGATGCCTTTGTTTTCGTTCTTTTTTTTGCAACTTTGGCCCCTGCGCTGCCTTGCAGTCAGCCCCACCCGCTAGAATCGCGCGCCGATCCAACAAGCCGGCCTCATTGCCTGTCCGGGCGCGAGGCCTTCGAGGTTCACCCCACAGGCCAGTGCCCAGAGGAGACAAGCAGTGAAAGCCACCGCCAAGAAAAACAAGACAAACGCGAAGGCGAGCGTCAAGCCAGCCAACAAAGCCGCCAAGGCCAAGGTTCCCGCCCGCAAGCCTGCGCCGGCCAAGGCTGTCGTCAAGAAAGTCGCTCTGAAGAAACCCGTCAAAGCCCCGCTCAAAACGGTTGCCAAAGCCAAACCCCTTGCAAAGCCTGCAGCCAAAGCCGCCGGCAAGCCTGTTGGCAAAGCCAAGCCCGCGGTCAAAACCAAAGTGCTTGTCAAAACCAAAACAGCAGCCAAATTCAAGCCTGTTGCCAAAGCCAAGCCTTTAGCTAAATCCAAAGTTGCTGTGAAGACCAAACCGGCAGTCAAATCCAAGCCTGTGAGCAAAGCCAAGGCTGTTGTCAAAGCCAAAATATCTTCTGTCAAAGCTGCGCCCAAAGCAGCGGCCAAGGCAGCTTCCAAACCCGCCCGGCCGGCGGCGGCTCCCAAGTCGCCTGTCAAGTCTGCGGTTGGCAAATCTGGACCCGCTTCTGCGAAAGCCAAGACCATGCCGCCTGCGCCTGTGCCGCCCACCCCCACTGCCAAAGCCAACATGCTCACGCCTCCTCCTGCACTCAAACCCGGCCGCCGCAGCTCTGCCCGCGCTACTGCCCACATGCCGCCGCCTGCCCCCATGGTGCCTACCCATGCGCCCGATGCAGCGAAGGCCAGTTACTCGACCATCACAGAGCGCGTGATCTCGCCGCCACCGCATGTCGCTGCAAAAAAAGACCCGAAACTTGCCAATAACTGGAAAAGCAAAGACGCTTCGGCGCTGAGCGACGCAGAAGTCAAGGCCATGCCGGATTCCGAGTACATGAACGACAAGCAGCTGGCTTTCTTTCGCCACAAGCTGTCTCTGCTCAAGCAGGAAATCCATGCCAGCGCCGGCCAGACCACAGAAAACTTGCGCGAAGACACGGTGGTTGTTCCGGATCCGGCTGACCGTGCCACCATCGAGGAGGAGCATGCCCTGGAGTTGCGCACGCGCGACCGCGAGCGCAAGCTGCTCAAGAAAATCGAACAGTCCATCGGCCGCATCGACGCCGGTGACTACGGTTACTGCGACGAAACCGGCGAGGCCATCGGTGTTGGCCGCTTGATCGCCCGCCCCACCGCCAGCTTGTCCCTGGAGGCGCAGCAGCGCCGCGAGCTCAAGCAAAAAATGTTTGGTGACTGACCTTTTGAGCGCTGCGCTCGTGCGCTGAGCGGGCGCATGGCGCTTTCCGGGGTATCTGCCACGATCCCCTTCGCACATGTCTGCCCTGTCGCTGCGCGCCGGTCTTCCCATGACGGCGTCAGTGTTCTGCGGCTTTTTCGATCCCCAACCCAGCGTGCCCCAGCATGCGATTTAAGCCGCATACAAGGGTTTCACGCCTGCTGCCTGAGCGCGCTTGTCCTGCGGCTTTCGCCTGAGCATTCAAGCCAGCGCAGCACGGTTGCCCCTACACCCTGAGAAAGCACTTTCACAGCCCGCGCTAAGTGCTTAATTTTGAACAACTTTATTTTATAAATTGTCTGGAATATCGCTCTAAGTCATTGATTTCATTGAAAAAAACTACCCAAAGGCATTTGCATAGGCAGATATTCCTGCTAAAGTGGGGAAAAGTGCATTTTTGTGGTTAAAAGTGTTTTCAAAGGTCTGAATCCGTGTTTCAAGGTGCTTCTTCCATTGCTCTCGATGCCAAGGGTCGCTTGTCGGTGCCGACGCGGCATCGCGATGTGCTCAGCGCCACTGCGGCCAGTCAGATCACCATCACCAAACATCCACATGGTTGCTTGATGATTTTCCCCCGCAACGAGTGGGAAAAATTCCGCGAGCGCATAGCCTCGCTGCCTATGCAGGCGCAGTGGTGGAAACGTATTTTTCTGGGCAACGCCATGGACGTTGAACTCGACGCCACCGGCCGCGTGCTGGTCTCGCCGGAGTTGCGTGCGGCTGCCGGCATCAGCAAAGACACGGTGCTGCTCGGGATGGGCAGTTATTTTGAATTGTGGGATGCCGCCACTTATGCGGCCCACGAAGCCGAGCAGATGAAGGGCGACATGCCGGACGTCTTCAGGGATTTTTCTTTCTGATTGATGACGGTGCCAGACACATGGACACACCGCACCGTCTTGTTGAACGAAGCAGTCCAGGCGCTGCATCTCAACCCCGACGGGCATTACATCGACGCGACCTTCGGTCGTGGTGGTCACTCGCGGCTGATTCTGTCGCAACTCTCGGCGCAGGGCAGGCTGACGGCCTTCGACAAAGACCTCGATGCAATGACCGAGGCTGCCAGCATTGCCGACGCACGTTTTACGATTCGCCACGAGGGCTTCAGTCACATGGCTCAACTGCCGGCGGGCAGCGCCGCTGGCATCCTGATGGACCTGGGTGTGAGCTCGCCGCAGATCGACAACGCGGCGCGTGGATTTTCATTTCGTGGCAACGGCCCGCTGGACATGCGCATGGACACCACGCGTGGCCAGAGTGTGGCCCAGTGGCTGGCCGACGCATCCATCGAGAGCATGACGGAGGTCATTCGTGACTATGGCGAAGAACGGTTTGCTGGGCAGATTGCAAAGGCGATTGATCGTTGGCGCCAGGAACGGGGCCCTCTTGGAAGCACCGCTGAACTGGCCGAGGTCGTGGCTGGCGCGGTCAAAACCCGCGAGCCGGGTAAGGACCCTGCAACGCGCACATTTCAAGCTTTTCGGATTTTCATCAACGCCGAGCTTGAAGAGTTGCAACAGGCGCTGAGTGCTTCACTTAAGGTACTTCAAACCGGAGGTCGGCTGGTGGTCATAAGTTTTCATTCATTGGAAGACCGCATCGTCAAGCAATTTATCGCCGAACATTCGCGCGAGGTGTTCGATCGCCGTGCCCCTTTTGCCGCACCCAAAGCCATGCGCCTGAATGCCTTGGGCCGTGTCAAACCATCCGACGCAGAAGTCGGCGAAAACCCGCGCTCGCGCAGTGCCGTGATGCGACTGGCAGAGCGCACCGGAGTGCCGGCATGATCCGGGTCAATGTCTTGCTGCTGGTGGCGGTGGTGTTGAGCGCGCTGTACCTGGTGCATACCCAGTACGAGTCGCGCCGTCTGTTTGTGGAGCTCGAAAAAGCAGCTTTGCAAATGCGCAAGCTGGAGATGGACAGTGAGAGTGCGCTGGCCGAAAAACGCGCGCAGGCCACGCCCATGCGGGTGGACAAACTGGCCAAAGAAAAATTGAAGATGCAACCGGCCACACCGGCAATCACCCACTATGTGGCCTTGCGTGATTCTGCAGTGGCCCCCGCACCGGTGAAACCATGAGCCGCAGCGTACGTTACAGCTCCAGTCCCTTGCTGGCCAGCAAAACGCCGGTCTGGCGCAGCAAGTTCATCGTGGCGGCCATTGCCATGGGATTTGCGGTGCTGGCGGCACGGGCGGCGCATGTGCAGATTTTCGGCAATGCATTTTTTCAGCGTCAGGGTGAAGTGCGTTTTGTACGCACCTTAGAGTTGCCTGCCAGCCGCGGCCGCATCATGGACCGCAATGGTTTGATCCTGGCTTCCAACATTCCGGCGGCCAGCATCTGGGCGATTCCGGAAGACGTCAACGCCACGCCGGCGCAGCTCAAAGAGCTGGCGCAGCTGCTGGAGATCCCTCCGGCAGAGCTGAGCAGCAAGCTGGGCAATGAAGACAAGAGCTTTGTCTGGCTCAAGCGCCAGGTCGAAGAGCCGGTGGCCAAGCGCATCACCGAGCTCGGTCTCAAAGGCATTCACCAGGACAGCGGATTCAAGCGCCAGTACCCGGATGGCGAAGCCACGGCGCACGTGATCGGCTTTACCAACATTGAAAACACCGGCCTGGACGGCATGGAGCTGACTTTCGAGAAGCACTTGCTCGGACGCTCGGGCTCCAGGCGCGTCATCAAAGACGGCAAAGGTCGTGTGGTGGAAGACATTCGCGACAAAGTGCCGCCTGTCGATGGCAAGGATCTGCAGCTCTCGCTGGACAGCAAGGTACAGTTTTTTGCCTATCAAAAACTGCGTGAGACCGTGACTGCGCAAAAAGCCAAGGGCGGCAGCGTGGTGGTGCTCGACGCCGTCACCGGCGAAGTGCTGGCGCTCGCCAATTACCCCAGCTACATGCCCGACAAACGCAAAAACCTCACGGGTGAGCAGTTGCGCAACCGCGCTGTGACTGACACCTTTGAGCCGGGCTCGACCATGAAGCCGATCACCGTGGCCATGGCCCTGGAAGCAGGCCGCGTCACGCCGCAAACGCTCATCGACACCGGACCGGGCCGCTATGCCATCGGCGGCTTCAATATCACCGACACGCACAACTACGGCACGCTGACGGTCGAGGGTGTGATTCAAAAATCCAGCAACGTGGGCGCGCTCAAGATCGCGCAAAAAATGAGTCCGCATGAAATGTGGGACACCTTCACCGCATTGGGTTACGGGCAAAAACCGCAGATTCAATTTCGCGGCGCTGTCACCGGACGGGTGCGCCCCTGGAAAACCTGGCGTCCTGTCGAGCAGGCCACCATGTCCTATGGCTACGGCTTGTCGGCTTCGCTGTTTCAGATGGCGCATTCGTACACGGCCTTTGCGCATGACGGGCGCATCATTCCGCTGACCATGCTCAAGAGCACAGAGCCGGCGGTGGGTGTGAAGGTCTTCTCCCCTGAAAACGCCCAAGCGGTGCGGCGCATGCTGCAAATGGCGGCAGCCCCCGGCGGCACCGGACAGCTGGCGCAGACAGTCGGTTATTCGGTGGGCGGCAAGTCAGGTACTGCGCACAAGCAAGTTGGCAAGGGCTACGCCAGTGACAAATACCGCGCCTGGTTCACCGGCATGGCACCCATTGACACGCCGCGCATCATTGTGGCGGTGATGATTGACGAGCCCAGCAACGGACAGTATTTCGGTGGTGTCGTTGCAGCCCCTGTTTTCAGTGAAGTGGTGCAGCAAACGCTGCGCCTGATGAATGTGCAACCCGATGTGACGGTCAAGCCGCAAATCGTGGCCAACCCGGTGGAGGAGTCGCTGTGAACGCGTCATCATCCACGCAGGCCTTGGCCACACCGCAAGCGGCCGCCAGCTGGTTGCAGCAGCACATCACCGGCACGCTGCGCTCTGACAGCCGCCATGTGCGCCGTGGCGACGGTTTTCTGGCCTGGCCGGGCGCGGCCACCGATGCGCGGCGTTACGTGGCAGATGTGCTGGCCGAAGGCGCCGCTGCCTGCCTGGTAGAGGCCGATGGTGCGCAGGCCTACGACTGGCGTGATGCGCGTGTGGCCACTTACGCCGGCCTCAAACGGGATGCCGCGCCCATCGCTGCCGCCTACTTTGGTCAGCCCAGCGAGCAATTGAGGGTGCTGGCAGTCACTGGCACCAATGGCAAGACCTCGACCGCCTGGTGGTTGGCGCAGGCCCTGAGCCGCTTGGGCCAGCGCTGTGCTGTCGTGGGCACGCTGGGGATTGGCGAGCCGGGCGCTGTGGTTTTCAACGGGCTGACGACGCCGGACCCGGTGATTTTTCAGCAAGCTTTACGCCGCCTGGTGGACGAAGCTTATGAGGCGTGCGCTATAGAAGCCTCCTCCATCGGCCTGGCTGAACATCGCCTTGACGCTACGGTGGTGCACACCGCCATCTTCACCAATTTCACCCAAGACCATTTGGATTACCACGGCACGATGCAGGCCTACTGGGCGGCTAAAGTCAAACTCTTTGAATGGCCCGGACTGAAGGCAGCGGTCATCCACATTGATGACGCGCACGGCCTGGGCCTGGCTGAAGCATTGAAATCGCACGCCCTGGATGTGTGGACTGTGTCGGCCACCGGTCCTGCGCGGTTGAGGGCAGATGCAATTCGCTATGGCCTGAACACCATGAGCTTTGAGGTGCACGAAGGCCAGACAGTCTGTCAGATTCATGCGCCTGTGGTCGGCCACTACAACGTGGCCAATTTGCTGGGCGTGATCGCAGCCTTGCGCAGCCTGGGTCTGCCCCTGCAAAAAATTGCTGACAGCTGCTCGGGTCTGAGCCCGGTTCCCGGACGCATGGAAACATTGTCGATCGAAGGCCGGCCGCTGGTGGTGATTGATTACGCCCACACGCCGGACGCCTTGGCCAAAGTGCTGCAAGCACTGCGGCCGCTGGCGCACCAACGGGGCGGCCGGCTCAACTGCGTATTCGGTTGCGGCGGTGACCGCGACGCCAGCAAGCGCCCGCTGATGGCGGCCGCGGCAGCTGCCGGCGCCGACCATCTGGTGATCACCAGTGACAACCCGCGCAGCGAAGATGCCAAAGCCATCATGGCCGACATACTGACCGGCTTACCGGCATCGGCCTCAGCGCAGGTGCAAGCCGACCGCGCCATCGCGATTGTCACGGCAGTGCAGCAGGCCGGCGCACACGATGTGGTGCTGGTGGCGGGCAAGGGACATGAAAATTACCAGGAAATACTGGGCCAGAAACTGCCGTTTTCCGACCGTGCGCTGGCTGAGGCGGCGCTGGCCAGCTACACCGCGCAAGTCTCAGGGGCTGGCGCATGATGACCCTGGCCCAGGCTCAGACCATGCTGCCGGGCGCGCGCTTGGTGGGCGAGGCTTCACTGCAATTTTCGCGTGTGCACACTGACACGCGCAGCCTGCGCAGTGGCGACTTGTTTGTAGCGCTCAAGGGTGAGCGATTTGATGCCCATGATTTTCTCAGGCAAGCCGGCACCCAGGGCGCTGTCGCCGCCTTGGCAGAGCAGGGCTTGGCCGAAGCGGGCTTGCCGGGCTTGCAGGTGCTAAACAGCAAAGCGGCGCTGGGCCTGCTGGCTGCCGGCTGGCGCGCGCAGTTCACGCTACCGCTGGTGGCCGTCACCGGCAGCAACGGCAAGACCACTGTCACGCAGATGATCGCCGCCATCCTGCGCAACTTCAGGGGCGAGCAGGCATTTGCCACCGAAGGCAATTTCAACAACGACATCGGCGTGCCGCTGACGCTGTTGCGCTTGCGAGCCACACACCAGGTGGGTGTGGTCGAGCTTGGCATGAACCACCCCGGCGAAATTGCCGAATTGGCCGCCATGGCGCAAGCCACCGTGGCCCTGGTCAACAACGCCCAGCGCGAGCATCTGGAGTTCATGGTCACGGTGGAAGCGGTGGCGCGTGAAAACGGTGCCGTTATCAGCGCCTTGGCCGATTCCGGCGTAGCGGTTTTCCCGGCCGACGATACGCACACGCCGATCTGGCGTGCACTGGCCGGTGCGCGTCGCACCATCACCTTTGCCCTGGACAGCGCCGCAGACGTCAGCGGCAGCGCCAGCTGGACCGGGCGCAGCTGGCAAGTCAAGGCAACAACACCCGCAGGCGCCCTGGTCTTT
This sequence comes from Comamonadaceae bacterium, assembly GCA_947505915.1. The sequence continues at coordinate 1,880 of CANNNH010000036.1, read as the reverse complement.
GCGCTGAACGTGGCCGGTCGCCACAACGTTAAAAATGCCTTGGCTGCGGCTGCCTGTGCGCTGGCCGCAGGTGTGCCCATGACAGCGATCGCCGCAGGGCTCACGGCTTTTGTGCCCGTCAAGGGTCGCTCACGCGCATGGCAACTGTCGCTGGCCGGCCAGCCGCTGACGGTGGTGGACGACAGCTACAACGCCAATCCCGATTCGGTGCGTGCCGCCATCCTGGTGCTCAGCGAGCTGCCGGGCCCCCGCCTGCTGGTTCTGGGCGACATGGGCGAAGTAGGCGAGCGCGGCCCTGAGTTTCATGCCGAGATCGGCGCCTATGCGCAGCAATGCGGTATCGAGCAGCTGGTCTGCACGGGTGTGCTGATGCAGCACGCCGCCGCGGCCTGCCCGGGCGCACGCCATCACGCAGATTTCGAAGCACTGCTGCAAGACGTCAGGCAACACCTGCCGGGTTGTGCCAGCGCGCTGGTCAAGGGATCGCGCTTCATGAAGATGGAGCGTGTGCTTGAGGACATGCAGCAACAAGCCGCGGCCGCATCGCAGCCGTTTTCATCTGCTCCAAAGGAAAAAGCATGCTGATCAACCTGGCCCAGTGGCTGCAAACCCTGTCGCCTGAATTCGGTTTTTTCCGGGTGTTTCAGTACCTGACTTTCCGGGCCGTGATGGCGGCGCTGACGGCCTTGCTGATCGGTTTGATCGCCGGGCCTTTCGTGATCCGGCGCCTGATCGCACTGAAGATCGGCCAGCCGATCCGCGAGTACGCCATGCAAACGCACCTGAGCAAGAGCGGCACGCCCACCATGGGCGGCGTCTTGGTGCTGCTGGCGATTGCCATTGCCACCCTGCTGTGGGCCGACTTGAGCAACCGTTTCGTGTGGATTGTGATGCTGGTCACGCTCGGCTTCGGCGCCATCGGGTGGGCCGATGACTGGCGCAAAGTGGTTCACAAAGATCCCGAAGGCATGCGCTCGCGCGACAAGTACCTGTGGCAATCCCTGGTCGGTCTGGTGGCTGCGCTGTACCTGGTGTTCAGTATTTCTGAGAGCTCCAACCTGCGGGTGCTGGAGCTTTTCTTGAGCTGGGTGCAATCAGGTTTTGATGTGAACCTGCCGCCCAAGGCCGGTCTATTGCTGCCGTTTTTCAAGGAAGTCAGCTACCCCCTGGGTGTCTTTGGCTTTGTGATCCTGACTTACCTGGTGATCGTCGGCTCCAGCAACGCGGTGAACCTGACCGACGGCCTGGATGGCCTGGCGATCATGCCGGTCGTCATGGTGGGCTCGGCACTGGGCGTTTTTGCTTATGTCACCGGCAGTGCGGTGTTTTCGCGCTACCTGTTTTTGCCGCACATTCCGGGCGCTGGCGAGCTGCTGATTTTTTGCGCCGCCATGGCTGGTGCGGGCCTGGCCTTTTTATGGTTCAACACCCACCCGGCCCAGGTCTTCATGGGCGACGTGGGTGCGCTGGCGCTGGGTGCTGCTCTGGGCACCATCGCTGTGATCGTGCGCCAGGAAATTGTGCTGGCCATCATGGGCGGCATCTTTGTGGCTGAAGCAGTGTCGGTCATGCTGCAAGTGCTGTACTTCAAATACACCAAACAAAAATACGGCAGTGGCCGGCGTATTTTGAAAATGGCGCCACTGCATCACCATTTTGAGAAAAGCGGCTGGAAAGAAACGCAAGTGGTTGTGCGTTTCTGGATCATCACCATGCTGCTGTGTCTGGTCGGTTTATCGACCTTGAAACTGCGATGAAAAATCTAGCCGGTCAACAGGTTCTGGTGCTCGGGCTCGGCGCGTCCGGCCTGGCGCTGGCACGCTGGTGCGCTCGCCATGGCAGCACTGTGACCGTGGCCGACACACGCAGCGCACCGCCGC
>CANNNH010000035.1 GCA_947505915.1 Comamonadaceae bacterium | reverse complement strand
GACCCGGATAAGCCTTGCCCATGCTGCCGGGTTTGGCATCCCAAAATATTGAACAGTTTCCCACCACGTAATTGATTTCGGTCTGGCCGAACATTTCGTTCACGATCACGCCCAGCTCATCGCGCGTGTAGGCAAACACGGCGTCGCCCACGGCCTCGCCGGCACTCATGATGGCGTTGAGTTGGAGTTTGAATTGCTGACGCGGGTGCGGATAAGCCTTCATCATGGCTTTGAGCGCAGTCGGAAACAAGAACGTGTGCGTCACGCCTTGCGATGCCATCAGCTCAAAGGCCAGCTCGGGGCTGAAGCGGCCGTTGTAGGCCACGATGGGCCGGCCGAAGTACAAGGTGGGCAGCAGCGCGTCCATCAGCCCGCCAGTCCAGGCCCAGTCGGCCGGTGACCAGAAAACCGCCTGCGAGCTGGTGTTGCTCAACCCGTCATAGCCAAACCAGTTCTGGCTGGCGACAAAGCCCGGCAAATTACCGATCAAAGCGCGGTGCGCCAGCAGCGCGCCTTTGGGTTGCCCGGTGGTGCCGCTGGTGTAGATCAGGATGGCGGGGTCTTCGGCCAGGGTCTTGACGGGCGTGAACACGCCCGGGTGGGCGGCCATTGCCAGGCTGTAGTCCATGTCGCCCTGGCCTTGTGCCTGTCCGGCCGCAAGCAAGGTGCGCAAGGCCGGGCAATGGGGGCGCACAGCTTTCAGACTGGCCATGGCATTTTCATCGGCGATGGCCAGGACGGCCTCGCTGTCCTGCAGCCGGAATTCGAGGGCGTCAGGCCCGAACAGAATCGACAGCGGCATGGCCACCGCCCCCATCTGCAGCACGGCCATGTAGGCCACCGCTGTTTCAAAGCATTGCGGCAGCACAATGGCCACGCGGTCACCGCGGCGCACGCCCAGCGCGCCCAGCGCCAGGCTCAGTGCATCAGCCGAATGTTGCAAGTCGGCGTAGCTGTAGTCCATGCTGGCGGCGCCGAGGCGATGAACGCGGATGGCCGTTTGAGCAGGCCTTGCCGACGGGCCTTGGTCGGCACTTTCAGCGGCCCAGCGCTGGCAGCAGGCCTGAGCGATATTGAAGTGGGTGTCCACCTGCCAGCGAAAACGGCTGTGCAGCGCGGCGTACTGGTCTGCCCTTTGCGGCCCTGCGCCGGCCATGTTCTTGTCTGGTTCTTGGCTGTGCATTGAAGCGATGCTCCTTATGATCTGGTCAATGTACAAAGAAAATCGCACTTCCCGCACCGAGTTTGTCCCTATACGGGGCCTGCAATACCACGTACTGCGCTGGGGTCCGGACAATTCCTGCCCCGGCCATTGCCCGCCGCTGGTGCTGCTGCACGGCTGGATGGACGTGGCCGCCTCTTACCAGTTCATGGTCGATGCCCTGCCTGAGGCCTTTGCCGCCGGCCGCAGCATCATCGCGCCCGACTGGCGCGGCTTTGGCCAGACCGGCGCGGGTGAGGCCGACAACTTCTGGTTTCCCGACTACCTGGCCGACCTGGACTTTTTACTGGACCACTACGCCCCTGGCCAAGCGGTCGATCTGGTCGGTCACAGCATGGGCGGCAATGTGGCCATGATTTACGCCGGCGTGCGGCCCGAGCGAATCCGGCGGCTGGTCAATTTGGAGGGTTTCGGCCTGGCGGCCACGCGCCCCAGCCAGGCACCGGGCCGATATGTCCAATGGATGGACGAGCTCAAAAGCCTGCACCGGGGGGACAGCGCCCTCAAACCCTATGCCGATGTAGCAGGCGTGGCGCAGCGGCTCATGAAGACCAACCCGCGTCTGCCACAGGACAAGGCCGACTGGCTGGTCGGCCGCTGGGCCAGCCCGGATGCCACCGGGCAATGGAAGATTCGGGGCCACGCGGGGCACAAGGTCACCAGCGCCCATATTTACCGGCTTGACGAAATGCTGGAGGTTTACAAGCGCATCACCGCGCCGCTGCTGTCCGTGCAAGCCGACAGCGACTCGATGGCCCAATGGTGGAAAGGCAGCTACACCCTGGCCGAGTACCACGAACGACTGAAAACCGTCCCCGATGTGCGCAGCGCTGTCATCGCCGACGCAGGCCACATGCTGCACCACGACCAGCCTGAACAACTGGCCCGTTTGATCGTAGACTTTCTGGCGTGAGAAAATGCGGTGTTGCGCCCCAACCAGGGGCCCGTACATCACCCACAGGAATGAATCATGGAAGCAGAACGCATCAACCTCATCAGCAACCAGCTTGAGGGCCTGAGCGCCCGGGTACACGAGCTCAGGGGGTATCTTTGACTACCCTGCCAAAGAACGTAAATTAAGCGAAGTCAACGCCGCCCTGGAAGACCCCAAGGTCTGGGATAACCCCAAGCGCGCGCAAGAGCTTGGTAAAGAGAAAAAATCACTCGAAGACGTGGTGCTGGTGATTGACCGGCTGAGCCAGGAACTGGCTGACAACACCGAGCTGTTTGCCATGAGCCGTGAAGAAAACGACGAAGCCGGCATGACCGGCATCGAGGCCGAAGTCGCTGCGGTGGCCACCGAAGTTGAGAAGATGGAATGTCGCCGGATGTTCAACAACCCGGCCGACCCGCTCAATGCTTTCCTCGACATCCAGGCTGGCGCCGGCGGCACCGAGGCTTGCGACTGGGCCAGCATGCTGCTGCGCCAGTACCTGCGCTACGCCGAACGCAAGGGATTCAAGGCGCAGATCGAAGACGAGTCCGCGGGCGACACGGCCGGCATCAAGGGCGCCACCATCAAGATCGAAGGCGAATACGCTTTTGGCCTGCTGCGCACCGAAACCGGCGTGCACCGCTTGGTGCGCAAGTCGCCGTTTGACTCGTCGGGCGGGCGCCACACCTCCTTTGCCTCGGTCTTTGTTTACCCTGAGATTGACGACTCGATCGAGATCGACATCAACCCGTCTGACGTGCGCACCGACACCTTCCGGGCCAGTGGCGCGGGCGGCCAGCACATCAACAAGACCGACTCGGCTGTGCGCCTGACGCACATTCCAACCGGTATCGTGGTGCAGTGCCAGGACGGTCGCTCTCAGCACAGCAACCGCGACGTAGCCTGGAAACGCCTGCGCTCGCGTCTGTATGACTTTGAGTTGCGCAAGCAGCAGGAAGCCCAGCAAAAGCTCGAGGACACCAAGACCGACGTGGGCTGGGGCCACCAGATCCGCAGCTATGTACTCGATCAGAGCCGCATCAAGGACCTGCGCACCAATTACGAAACCTCGGCCACGCAAAAAGTGCTGGACGGTGACCTCGACCCCTTCATTGAGGCCTCTCTCAAGCAAGGCGTCTGATGACAACCACGGCATTGATCTTCGACATGGACGGCACCATGATCGACTCCATGGGCTACCACAAGCAAAGCTGGGTGGCTTTTGCCCGCCGGCATGGCATTGATGTTGAAGTCGATGACCTGATGCGCCGCACCACCGGCCGCACCGCAGCCGAATGCATGAACGAATTGTTTCAGACCGAGCTCAGCGCCGAGCGCAGCCAGGCCCTGTCGCACGAAAAAGAAACCCTGTACCGCGAGCTGTTTGCGCCTGTCTTTCGCGAAGTGGTTGGCTTCACTGAATTTGCCACGCGCAGCCGGGCGATGGGTCTGAAAGTAGGCGTGGGCACGGCCGGTGACAAACACAATATTGCATTTGCTTTTTCGCATCTCAATTTGCCGGAAACACCGCATGCCGTGGTGGGCGGCGACGAAGGCCTGCCGGGCAAACCCGAGCCGGCCATCTTTCTGGAAGCTGCCAGGCGCATGGGCGTCAAACCGGCAGAATGCATCGTTTTTGAAGACGCGCCTTTTGGCATTGAAGCGGCGCGCCGCGCCGGCATGCGGGCCGTGGCCTTGTGCACCTCGCACAGCGCAGGCGAACTCACTGGCCCGCACGTGATGGCCAGCGTGCGCGACTATCACGAACTCATGAACCAGCAATTTTTGGAGAATCTCCATGCGAATGCGTGACAGCAACGGCCAGTCCACAGCCATCCAACGCGCCGACTACAGTGCACCGGCTTTCTGGATAGACACGGTCGATCTTTGCTTTGATCTGGACCCGGCTAAAACGCGCGTGCTCAACAAAATGCGGCTGCGCCGCAACCCGGACGTGTCAGCGCAAGCGCTGCGGCTCAGCGGTGAAGAGCTCAACCTGGCAAGGGTGCTGGTCAACGGCCAGGGCACCTCCTTCAAGATCGAAGGCAGCGAGTTGGTTCTTGAAAACCTGCCCGAGGGCCAAGCGCCTTTCGAGTTGGAGATCTTCACCACCATCAACCCTGCCAAAAACACCAAGCTGATGGGCTTGTACGTCAGCAACGACTCTTTCTTCACGCAGTGCGAGGCCGAGGGCTTTAGGCGCATCACTTACTTTTTAGACCGCCCTGACGTGATGGCCAGCTACACCGTGACGCTGCGCGCAGACAAGGTCAAGTACCCGGTACTGCTGTCAAACGGCAACCTGGTCGAGCAGGGCTTACTTGAAGACGGCCGGCATTACGCCAAGTGGGTGGACCCGCACAAAAAACCCAGCTATTTGTTTGCACTGGTGGCCGGTCAGCTGGTGGCGCGCGAGCAGCGCATCACCGCGCGCAACGGGCAATCGCATTTGCTGCAGGTGTATGTGCGCCCGGGCGACCTCGACAAAACCGAGCACGCCATGAACTCGCTGATGGCGTCGGTGGCCTGGGATGAAGCACGCTTCGGCCTGCCGCTGGACCTGGAGCGCTTCATGATTGTGGCGACCAGTGACTTCAACATGGGCGCCATGGAGAACAAGGGCCTGAACATCTTCAACACCAAGTACGTGCTGGCCAGCCAGGCCACCGCAACCGACACAGATTTCAGCAACATCGAGAGCGTGGTCGGTCACGAGTACTTTCACAACTGGACCGGTAACCGCGTGACCTGCCGTGACTGGTTCCAGCTCAGCCTGAAAGAAGGCCTGACGGTGTTCCGTGATCAGGAGTTTTCGCAAGACCTTTGCCATGAGGCCTCTGCACGCGCCGTCAAGCGTATCGAAGACGTGCGCGTGCTGCGCACCGCCCAGTTCCCCGAAGACGCCGGTCCGATGGCGCATCCGGTACGCCCCGACAGCTACATCGAGATCAACAACTTCTACACCGTCACCATTTACGAAAAAGGTGCAGAGGTGGTTCGCATGATGCAGACCCTGGTGGGCCGCGAAGGCTTTGCCAAAGGCATGGCGCTGTACTTCAGCCGCCACGACGGCCAGGCCGTGACCTGCGACGACTTTGCCCAAGCCATTGCCGATGCCAAACCGGCTTCTGATCTGGCGCGCCTGCTGCCGCAGTTCAAGCGTTGGTACAGCCAGGCCGGCACACCGCGTGTGCATGCCGAAGGCCACTATGACGCAGCGGCCCGCCAGTACAACTTAACCCTGTCGCAAAGCTGCTCACCTACCCCCGGTCAAAGTAACAAAGAGCCCTTCGTCATTCCGGTCGGCCTGGGCCTGCTCGGCGCAGACGGCGCCGACCTGCCGCTGCAACTGAGCGGCGAAGCCGCCCCCGTGGCCGGCCCGCGCACCATGGTGCTGACCCAAGCCAGCCAGCGTTTTTGCTTTGAAAACGTGGACGCCGAACCGGTGCCCTCTATCCTGCGCGGCTTCAGCGCGCCGGTGGTGCTCGAGTTTGACTTCAGCGATGCGCAGTTGCTGCACCTGCTGGCGCATGACAGCGACCCCTTTAACCGCTGGGAAGCCGGCCAACGCCTGGCCATCCGGCTGGCGATCAAGGCGATCACATCCAGTGACGCGGCTGCTTTACACCCTGTATTGAACGATGGCTATGTCCAAGCCATGCGTGCCGTGCTTTGCCATCCACAGCTGGACGCCGCCTTCAAGGAACTGGTGCTGACGCTGCCCTCTGAAACTTACCTGGCCGAGCAACTGGAAGTGGTGGATCCGCAGCGCATTCATGCGGTGCGTGAAGCCATGCGCCTGCAGCTGGCCGTGGCCTTGGCACCCGACTGGGCTCAAACGTATTCGCAATGCCATGACAACGGCGCTTACTCGCCCGACCCGCGCTCTGCCGGCCGCCGGGCGCTGGCCGGCATGGCACTGGGCCAGCTGTGCCTGGCAGCGCTTGCCAGTGGCGACAACAGCTGGCCCGAGCGCAGCTTGCTGATTTTTGACAAAGCCGGCAACATGACCGACCGTTTCAATGCCCTGAGTGCGCTTGTGAGCAGCGGCCATCCGTTGGGCGCTTCAGCACTTTCTCGTTTTCACAGCCTGTTCAAAGACGAAGCCCTGGTGATCGACAAGTGGTTCAGCCTGCAGGCGGCTGCCATCGATCGCGCGGGCAACGTTTTGCCGGCCGTGCGCCAGCTCATGAAGCACGCCGACTTCAGCCTGCGCAATCCAAACCGCGCGCGCAGTGTGATCAGCGTTTTCTGTCAGGGCAACCCCGGCGCCTTTCACCGAACCGATGCCGCAGGCTATGTTTTCTGGGCCGACCGCGTGGTCGAACTCGACGCCATCAACCCGCAAGTGGCCGCCCGGCTGGCGCGTGCCCTAGACCGCTGGAGCAAGCTGGCCGAGCCCTACCGCAGTGCTGCACGCGAAGCGATTGCCCGCGTTGCGGCCAAGGCCGACCTGAGCAACGATGTGCGAGAAGTCGTCTCGCGCGCCCTTGCCGACTAGCTTGCAGTCCATCCTCTCAAAAAGGCACCCATGTCCTCCAAAATTTCCCTGACCCGCTACCTGGTCGAACAGCAACGCTCCGAAGGCCACATTCCTTCACAGTTGCGGCTGTTGCTTGAAGTGGTTGCTCGCGCCTGCAAAGGCATCAGCCAGGCCGTCAACAAGGGCGCACTGGGCAGCGTGCTGGGAACGGCGCACAGTGAGAACGTGCAAGGCGAGGTGCAAAAAAAACTGGACATCATCGCCAACGAAGTGCTGATCGAGGCCAACGAATGGGGCGGCCACCTTGCCGCCATGGCATCTGAAGAAATGGACAGCATCTACGTAGTGCCCAACCGCTACCCCCAAGGCGAATACCTGTTGCTGTTTGACCCGCTCGACGGCTCTAGCAACATCGACATCAATGGCGGCATAGGCACCATCTTCAGCGTCCTTAAAAAACCAGAGGCCAGCGCAGAGGTCGAAGAAAAAGACTTTTTGCAAGCCGGCAAGCAGCAAGTGGCTGCCGGTTACTGCATCTATGGCGCGCAAACCACGCTGGTGCTGACGGTGGGCGATGGCGTGGCCATGTTCACTCTGGACCGCGAGCAGGGCTCCTTCATGCTGATTGAAGAAAACGTGCAGATTCCGCCCGACACGCAGGAGTTCGCCATCAACATGAGCAACATGCGGCACTGGGACGCGCCGGTCAAACGCTACGTTGACGAGTGCCTGCAAGGCAAGGAGGGTCCGCGAGGCAAGGACTTCAACATGCGCTGGGTCGCCGCCATGGTGGCCGACGTGCACCGCATCCTGTCGCGCGGCGGCGTCTTCATGTACCCCTGGGACCGGCGTGAACCCGACAAGCCCGGCAAGCTGCGTTTGCTCTACGAAGCCAACCCCATGAGTTGGCTGATAGAGCAAGCCGGTGGCGCTGCCACCAACACCCGCCAGCGCATCCTGGACATTGAGCCCGGCAAATTGCACGAGCGCGTGAGTGTGGTGCTGGGCTCCAAAAACGAAGTCGAGCGCATCACCCGCTATCACACTGCCCAGTAGCATGGATGCCGATGTCCTGATCGTCGGCGGCGGCCCTGTGGGCCTGGGACTGGCCATTGAGCTGGGCCAGCGCGGTATCCGCTGCATTTTGTCCGAGCGCTATCTGCAACCCCAGCCGATTCCCAAGGGACAAAACCTGACGCAGCGCACGATGGAGCACCTGCATTTCTGGGGTGCTGAAAAAGAGCTGCGCAGTGCGCGCACCATCCCACCCGAGTACGGCATTGGCGGCCTGACCACGTATGGCACGCTCCTGGGCAAGTACGCCTACAACTGGCTGCAGCGCGAGTTGGTCAAGCCCTATTATTTTTGCGCCAATGAACGCTTGCCGCAGTATGCAACTGAAAATGTGCTTCGTCAACGCGTGGCCCAGTTGCCATCGGTGCAGACACTGTTCGGCTGGGATGCAGAGACCGTCGCGCAAGACGCTGACGGCGTCAGCGTCACAGTGTCCGAGCGCAAGGGCCAGCAGCGACGCACGCTCAGGGCCGCATTTGCGGTGGGTTGTGATGGCAGCCGCTCCAAAGTGCGCGAACAAGCCGGCATCACGCAAACATTGACCGATCACGACCGATTGATGGTTCTGCTGGTGTTTCGCTCGCATGAGTTGCACACGCTGCTGGAATGCTACCCCGGCAAATCTTTTTACAACGTGCTGCAGCCCGGCCTGGGCGGTTACTGGAAGTTTTTCGGGCGTGTTGATCTTGGGAACACCTGGTTCTTTCACGCACCGGTGCCTGCCGGCACAAGCGCAGACAATTTTGATTTCAAGTCTTATTTGCACCAGGCGGTTGGTGCTGAATTTGAAATTGAAATGGAACACATCGGTTTTTGGGACCTGCGTTTTGCCATCGCCGACACTTACCGCGCAGGTCGCCTGTTCATTGCCGGCGATGCAGCGCACAGCCACCCGCCCTACGGCGGCTATGGCGTTAATTCCGGTCTGGAAGATGCGCGCAACTTGGGCTGGAAACTCGCGGCGGTTCTTCAAGGTTGGGGCGGCGATGCTTTGCTGAACTCTTATGACGCGGAGCGCCGACCGGTCTTTGAATCGACCATGCGCGACTTCATCGCTAAATCGATCGAAACCGACAAAGACTTTCTGGACACCTTCGACCCGGATCGTGACCGCGCCGGCTTTGAGAAAGCCTGGCAGGAGCGCTCGCAGGGTGCTATCGGTGAGGTACACGCTTTTGAGCCCCACTACGAGGGCTCGCCCGTGGTGGCACAAGGCCAGCCCGGGCAAGGCGCTTGCAGCGCCAGGGGTTCACACCGCTTTGAAGCGCGCGCAGGACATCATCTGGCGCCTGCGACGCTGGCTTCAGGCGACAACGTTTTTGAAATCTTGGGCGAGCAATTCACCTTGCTGGCTTTTGATGCCAGCGCCGACGATGTGCAGGTGGTCGTGAATGCAGCCCGCCGCCAGGGCCTGCCATTGACAGTGCGCCAGGAAAGCAAGGGATCTGAGGCAGACCGTTACCAGGCACGCTGGGTGCTGGTGCGACCCGATCAATTCATTGCCTGGGTCGGCCATGAAAACCGGCTCACTGAGCAGCATGTTCAATCTGTGCTGGCCATGGCCAGGGGTCAGACTAGGCAGCAGCCTTGAGGCTGCCGCCTTCGCACATCACTCCGCCGAAATTTTCTTGGTGCTGATGACGTTACCCCAGCGGGGGTAGTCTTTGACAACAATGGCTGTCAGATCAGCCGGGCTTGAAGCAGAAGCGTCCATACCGGCCTTGCCCAAAATTTCTTTGACCTCGTTTTGCCGCAGGATGGCCGCGATTTCCGTGTTGAGGCGGGTGACAACATTAGTAGGCGTTTTGCTGGGGACAAAAAAAGCGTACCAAAGGTCCACGTCAATTTTCTTAACGCCCACTTCTTCAAAAGTGGGCACCTCGGGCGCCACCGGATGACGTTTGGGGCTGCCCAGTGCCAGCGCGGTGAGTCTGCCGCTTTTGACAAAACCCTGGGCAATGTGCACAGGCAAAAAGCCGACGTTGAGCTCGCCCGACAGCAGGTCTTGCGTGTAGCCAGCCGAACCCCGGTAAGGCACATGCAGCATGAACGTATTGGACTCCAGCTTGAACAGCTCCATGGCCATGTGGTGCGGCGTTCCTACGCCGGGTGAGCCGAAACTGATGCTGCCCGGCCGCGCTTTGGCCATCGTGATCAACTCAGGCAAAGACTTGATACCGGTCTTGGGATTGGCCACCAGCATCAAGGAGCCGTAGGCGGCCATAGTGACGGATGAAAAATCTTTGACCGGGTCAAAACTCACGTTTTTGTACATCTGCGAGGCCATCAACATGGTGTTGGCCCCCATCAACACCGTATAACCGTCTGGTGTTGATTTGGCCACGGCGTCGGCCCCGATATTGCCGCTGGCGCCGGGCTGGTTTTGCACCACCACAGACTGCCCCAGTCGCTCGCTCAGGCGCGGCGCCACCACCCGGGCAATGGTGTCCATGCCTGTGCCGGGCGTGAATGGCACGATGATTTTGATGGGCTGGCTGGGAAAGCCGCTCTGAGCCAAAGCCCCCAGGCTGAGGCTACCGATCATGGCAGCAGCCAAGGCTGCCAAATGCGAAAACTTTAAAAGTTTCATTGTTTTGTCTCCAGTCATTTTTAAAGTCACACTGCTCGGCTGGCCGGCGGAATTTTGAACAGTCGCTCGGCATTGTCCTGAAAGAAGGCCTTGCGCACCTGCGGCGCCATGTCAAGATTTTCGAGCAAAACCACTTCATGCGGCGCGTATTGGTAGGGGTAGTCCATGGCGTACAACACGCGGTCCGGCCCCATGAAGTCCTGGGTGAACTTGAGGGCTGCACCCCACGCCACGCCGCTGTTGGTGATGTGAAAATTCTCGCGTAAATAGTCACTGGGTTTTCGCTTGAGCGGCTGCACACTGGGGTAGCGCTGCGACTTGACAGTGGCTGCATGCATGTAGTCCAGGCGGTAGGCCCAAAACGGCAAGGCCTCACCCATGTGACCCAGAATCACCTGCAATTTGGGGAAGCGGTCAAATACGCCCGAAGTGATCAGACGCAGGGCATGCAGCCCCGTCTCCACGCCAAACCCGTAAATGGCGCCATCCAGGCCGGCCTCAATGAAATGCTGGATCATGCTGGCCGGCATGGCGTTCGGATGCAGGTAAATGGGCGTGTCCATCGCCTCGGCCGCTTCAAAGATAGGCCAGAACTTGGTGTCTGACAAATACTCGCCTTGGGTGTGCGAGTTGATCACCACCGAATGCATGCCCAACTGATTCACGCCGCGCTGGATTTCCTTAGCCGCCGCCGCAGGGTCCTGGGGAGCCACGGAAATCATGCCGACCAGTCGGTCGGGGTGACGGCGCGTAGCAGCGGCCAGAATGTCATTGGCCACCGGGGCAAAAGCCACTGCAGTGTCTTTGTCCATGATTTGCACGCCCGGCGATGTCAGGCCGATCACCTGCATATCAACGCCTGATTCGTCCATGTGCTGCAGCCGCAAGGCATCAAGATCGGTCAGGCAGCGCATGATGTGCTGCGCCCTTTCGCTGGGGCTGCTCATGTAAAAGCCCATCAGGTGCTTGAAGCCGACATCGACATCATCTTTGGCCAGGATACGCCTGTAAATCTCCAGCATCTCAGGCGGAGAAAACGCTTCTTCAGTGGCAATCCGCCGGTAAGGCCGGGCAGGCAAAGGCGGGAGGGTGTTGCTCATGGGGATGTACCTGCAATATTTT
>CANNNH010000034.1 GCA_947505915.1 Comamonadaceae bacterium | reverse complement strand
TGTGCTTTGATCACGCGCGGCACAATCAAACCGGCTGCCACCATGGGCAAACCCAACCAGACATGGCCCGACCAGGCCAGCGCCGTGCCGATGGCAATCACGGGCAAGGCCAGCCCGACCACAAACAAACGGTGCCGCACATATTTTTGGGCCCGCTCGGGGTTGACGATCAAGTGAAAGCGACCCGCCGGCAGGCCGGCGCAAAACTCTGCATGCGGCAACTCCACCTGGGTGCCGGCAGGCGCCAAGGTCTGCTCTTGCGATGTATTCAAAGGGCTTGGGTTCATGGCTGGTGACAAACTATCTTAGGTTGCCCAAAAAGGACTGTGCGCATCGACGTCACAACTCAGCAGCGCAGCTTTGCCAGCGCCGCCAGCAAAGCTGCTGGCAAGGCCACAGGCCGGCGCGTGAGGCGGTCTACATACACGTGCACCAGGTGGCCGCTGGCCGCGCACAGGGCGTCGGCCACTTCACTCGGGTTTGTTTTTTCCCCGGCGAACAGCGCCACTTCATAGCGCACGCTGCTGTGGCCGACATGGGCCACACGAATGCCGGCTTGCACTTCCTGCGGATAAGCCAAGGGTGCAAAGTAGTTGCACTGCGACTCGACCACCAAACCCATGAAGGCGCCTACATGAATATCGAGCCCACCTTGTTCGATCAAAAACCGGTTCACGGCCGTGTCAAACCAGCCGTAATAAACCACATTGTTGACATGCCCGTAGACATCGTTGTCCAGCCAGCGGGTGCTGATCGGGAAAAACACTTTGTAGGCGCTGCGGGCCTGGGCAATGGGGCGGGTCATGTCAGGTGCAGGGGCTTGGGGTTCAAGGGCATTTCTTGATTTTGCCAGTGCTGCGACTGCTGCCAACCTTGCCAATAAGCCAGCGCCACCTCATAAGTGTTCATCTGCACCTGCACGGTGTCCTCAATATTGACGCCGTAACCACCGGCCATGGCAAAGGCCAGGGGGACGCGGCGTTGCCAGGCCCATTCAAAGACACGTTGGTCACGCGCTTTCAGGCCCTCAAAGCTCAAAGCCAGGCGACCCAGGCGATCGCCCTCAAAAGGGTCGGCACCTGCCAGGTAAATCACCAGACCAGGGGCAAAGCGCCGGTCCAGTTCGAAAAGCGCGTCGTCCAGTGCCTGCAAGTAGGGCGCATCGGTGCAGCCGTCAGGCAAATCCATGTCCAGGTCGCCGGCTTCCTTGCGAAAGGGAAAATTGTGCTTGCCGTGCAGGGACAAGGTAAAGACGCTGGGGTCTTGCCTGAAGATGCTGGCCGTGCCGTTACCCTGGTGCACATCCAGGTCAATCACAGCCACCTGCAGCGCTGCGCGCTGGGGTCCATGAAAGCGGCTCCATTCGGCTTGCATCAAGCGTGCGGCCACGGCCGCATCATTGAAAACACAAAAGCCGCTGCCTTGCTCAGCGCTGGCGTGGTGCGTGCCGCCGGCCATGTTGGCGGCCACACCGGCAGGTCTGGCGTCTGCGCCAGCTTGCAAGCCCAGGGCCAAACGGGCAGCGGCCACCGTGGCACCCGCTGAGCGCCGTGAGCGCTCGACCATCTGCGGACTCCACGGAAAACCGATCTCGCGCATGGCCGCTGCGGGCAATTGCCCGCTGGTCACAGCGTGGATATAAGCCGGACTGTGCGCCAGTGCCAGCTCGCCATCACTGGCCGCTGGTGCCTCCCGGGTTTGCACCTGCGGTAACTCCAGTGCCACCCTTTGTCGCAAAAGCGCGTACTTGGCCATCGGGAAGCGATGACCCGCGGGAAGTGGCAATACAAAGTGGTCGGCGTAAAAGGCTTGCAATTGGCAAAAGCTCGTGTGAGATGAGTCAAAGACTCCAACTGAGGCAGCGGGCAACAGCGCCCGTAGCGGCCGCACCATTGTGGCCGTTCAGGCCGACCCGGGTACGGCAGGCGGTTGAACCCCGGCACAAGCCACATCAGATGCCTGCCTAGAGGGCAGCCTCTAAAATGCTGCAACGCAACAAAAACCGCTTGTAAAGGCTCAGCTTATCCCTATACTTGGTTTTGTTGCAATGCAGCAATTAACTCTGCATTCACATTTTTAGCTACCCACCTGATCCGTTCAACACTACTGGAGATTCAATATGCTGACCACTGAACAATTCATCGCTTCGCAAAAAGCCACCGTTGAGACCCTCTTCGGCTTGACCCACAAAGCCTTTGAAGGCGTTGAAAAACTGGTCGAGCTCAACCTGCAAGCTTCCAAAGCCGCACTGGCCGACACAGCTCACCAGACACAAGCTTTCATGGGCGTGAAAGACGCACAAGAACTGATGGCCATGCAAGCCGGTCTGATGCAGCCTCTGGCTGAAAAAACCGCTGCTTACAGCCGCCACCTGTATGACATCGCTTCGGGCACCACCAGCGAATTCAACAAGGCCGTTGAAAGCCAGACCGCTGATGCCCAAGCCAAGTTCATGAGCCTGGTTGACGGCGCTGCCAAGAACGCACCGGCCGGCTCCGAGACCGCCATGGCTGTCATGAAGAGCACCGTGGCTGCCGCCAACAACGCTTTCGAATCGGTTCAAAAAGCCGTGAAGCAAGCCACCGACATGGCTGAAGCCAACTTCAACAGCGTCACCAAGACTGCTGCCACTGCCGTTAAGTCCACTGCCGCCAAAAAGCGTTAATTCGTTTTTGCCAGAAAAAAAGCCCGCCATGTGCGGGCTTTTTTTCGGCTGTGCAAGGGGCTGCGGCCTGAGCCTCAGGGCTGCGCAATCACCACGGTTTGCAATCGGGCCCGCAAGGCCGGCAAGGCCGCGAGCATAGCGGCCCGGCCGGCGTCAATGGCACGCTGACGCGCAGAGAAATCAGCACTTTTGAGCCCGACCAGTGAGGGCCGCACCACAATGTCGGCCTCGCGCAACTCGTGCTGGTTGATGCTTTTGCCCATGATGGAAAAGGTCTGCAACAAGATCTGCAGCGTGTCTTTGGTGGGGCTGTCCTCAGGTGCCGTCGAAATGTCCACTGCGATCACCAGTTCTGCGCCCATCTGCCGCGCATAGCGCACCGGCACAGGCGCCACCAGGCCGCCGTCCACGTAATCGCGCCCGTTGATTTTCACGGGCACAAACACCGCTGGCACAGCGCTGGAGGCGCGCACGGCAGTGCCGGTGTCGCCGCGTTGAAAGAGTACCGCCTGACCGCTACCCAGGTCGGTGGCCACCACGCCCAAAGGAATCCGCATGTCTTCAATCAAGCGCCCGCCCACCGCATCGTTGACAAAGCGGCTCAGCGCATCACCGCGAAAAACGCCACGGCCCACCAGCGGCAGCATCCAGTCGGTGATGGTGGCTTCTTCCATGCTCATTGCCGTTTTTTGCAGTTCAGCGCTGGTCTTGCCGCTGGCGTAAAGCGCCGCCACCAGACTGCCCGCCGATGTGCCAACCAGATAGTCAGGACGCAAACCGGCTTCTTCGAGCACCGCGATCACGCCCACATGCGCAAAACCTTTGGCAGCACCGCCGCCCAGCGCCAGCCCGATGCGCGGCGCCCGCTTGCTGAGTGCCGGCGCAACTTCAGGACTGACCGGCGCCGGTCCGCCAGGGCCGGCACAACCGGCCAGCGCAGCCAGCAAAACAGCCGACAGCGCCGCTGCACCGCTGCGCCGCAAGCGGCAGCCGGCACTTGAAAAAAACCCGCCAAAGCTATTGAGAACTATTCGCGTTTGCATTAAGATAGCTATCTTCATCACACCCCAGACCTATTTTTTTCATGCCCACGAACTCATTTTTACCGCGCCTGGCAGCTATCAGCCTGTTATGCCTGGCCGGTTTGGCCGCAGCCCAAGAACAAACACTCAACCTGTATTCTGCCCGTCACTACCAAACCGACGAAGCGTTGTACGCCAACTTCAGCAAAGCCACCGGCATTCGCATCAACCGGGTGGACGCGGACGACGCAGGCATATTGGCCAGGCTCAAGGCCGAAGGCGCGAGCTCGGCGGCCGATGTGATCTTGCTGGTGGATGCAGCGCGACTGGGTAAGGCCGACATCGACGGACTGTTTCGCCCCATCAAGTCCGCGCAACTTGAAGCGCTGATTCCCGCCGCCTTGCATGCCAAGGCCGGGCCTGAAGGCGTCACCTGGTTTGGATTTTCAACCCGCGCCCGCGTGGTGGTCTACGACAAATCCCGCGTCAAGAAAACCGATGTGGACAGCTACGAAGCTTTGGGTGAGCCCAAAAACAAAGGCTTGCTGTGCACGCGCTCAGGCTCACACCCTTACAACCTGTCGCTCTTCAGCGCAGTACTTGAGCACCTGGGCGACGCTAAAACAGAAGCCTGGCTCAAAGGGCTGGTGAGCAATATGGCGCGCGCGCCCAAAGGTGGCGATACCGACCAGATCAAAGGGGTGGCCAGCGGCGAATGCGGCGTTGCGCTGACCAACAGTTATTACCTGGCGCGCCTGATGCGATCTACTGCGCCTGAAGACAAAGCCATCATGGCGAAAATTGACGTGGTGTTCCCGAACCAGCAAAGCTGGGGCACGCACGTCAACCTGGCCGGCGCAGGCGTCGCCAGGCACAGCAAAAACCCGGCGAATGCGGTGAAGTTCATGGAATACCTGGCCAGCCCCGGCGCGCAAAGTTATTTTGCTGACGGTAACAACGAATGGCCGGCAGTCATCGGCTTGAAGCTCAACAACCCGGCACTGCAGGCCATGGCAGGCAGTGGCTTCAAGGCTGAAAACATGGCCGCCAGTGTGTTGGCCAACAACCAGACCAAGGTGCAGCAAATGCTGGACCGCGTTGGCTACAAATAAGCAGATGTGCTGCATCTCAAGCCCGGCGCCCTAAGGTGACCGGGCTTTTTCATGCGTGATAATTCGGGCTTGATTGACGTCAACGTCAACAGCGCTATTTCTTTGCATTCATCGCTTCACCTCCTAAGGAACTTTCATGGACATCGCAGGCAAGGTTTTCATCGTCACAGGCGGCGCATCCGGTTTGGGTGAAGGCACAGCCCGCATGCTGGCAGCCAACGGCGGCAAGGTCGTGATTGCCGACATGCAAGTGGAAAAAGGCGAGGCCATTGCCAAAGAAATCGGCGGTGCCTTTGTGAAATGTGACGTCAGTCAGGAAGCCGATGGCCAGGCCGCGGTCGCCAAAGCAGTGTCTCTGGGCAAGTTGATGGGCCTGGTCAATTGCGCGGGCATTGCCCCGGCAGAAAAAACGGTAGGCAAAAACGGTGCGCATTCGCTGGCCCTTTTTTCCAAAACCATCACCGTCAACCTGATCGGCAGCTTCAACATGATCCGCCTGGCCGCTGAGGCCATGAGCCGCAACGAGCCCGAAGCGACCGGCGAGCGCGGTGTGCTGATCTCCACCGCCTCGGTGGCCGCCTATGACGGACAGATGGGCCAGGCCGCCTACAGCGCCTCCAAAGGTGGCGTGGTCGGCATGACGCTGCCGATTGCCCGGGATCTGGCGCGCAACGGCATCCGCAACATGACGATTGCCCCCGGCATTTTCGGCACGCCCATGATGTTCGGCATGCCGCAAGAGGTGCAGGATTCGCTGGCCGCCAGCGTGCCTTTTCCATCGCGCCTGGGCACGCCGCTGGACTACGCCAAGTTGGTACGCCACATTTTTGAAAACGACATGCTCAACGGCGAAGTGATTCGCCTGGACGGCGCCATACGCCTGGCTCCGCGCTAAGCCATCCGGTCTGGGGCAGGCCATGAAACAAGCCATAGCGACTCGACTGAAAGCGTTGATAGCACTTGCTGCTGGTGCTGTCTTGCTGGGTCTGCTGACGGCTTGCGCTGCTCCCGGTTTTGTCTACACAACGCCGGTTTTGCAACCCGAGGCAGCCACCGGCTTCAACGCCAAGCCGGGTTGGGCCAGCCGTCATTTTTCAGTGGCTGCTGCCAACCCCCTGGCCACCGATGCCGGTTACCAGGTACTCAAAGCCGGCGGCTCGGCCATCGATGCCGCGATCGCGGTTCAGATGGTGCTGGGTCTTGTTGAGCCGCAATCGAGCGGCCTCGGCGGCGGTGCTTTTTTGCTGCACTTCAATGGCCGTGACACGCAAGCCTTTGACGGCCGCGAAACCGCGCCGCTGGCCGCCACTGAAAACCTATTGCTAGACGCCAGCGGTCAAGCGCTACCCTTTCACGAGGCCGTTGTGGGTGGGCGTTCGGTGGGCGTGCCCGGCACGCTGCGCATGCTCGAGTTGGCACACAGTCAGCACGGCAAACTTCCCTGGGCCACGCTGTTTGTCCCGGCCATCACCCTGGCTGAGCAGGGTTTCGGCGTGAGCCCACGCCTGCATGGCTTGCTGGCAGCTGAGACTCATTTGAAAAAAGACCCGACAGCCGCCGCTTATTTTTACGACGCCAAGGGTGCGCCCTGGCCGGTCGGACATCGCCTGAGAAACCCGGCACTTGCCGCCGTTCTCAAGCGCATCGCTGCCGAAGGCTCCAAGGCCTTGCACGAGGGCGAGATCGCCAGGGCCATCGTCGACAAGGTGCGCCAGCATCCGGGCAACCCGGGGCTGCTCAGCCTGCAAGACATGGCCGGATACCGCGCCATCGTGCGTGAACCGCTGTGCCACGACTACCGGGCGCGTGGCCGCGATTACCGTGTCTGCGGCATGCCGCCGCCTAGCTCAGGCGCACTGGCTATTGGACAAATTCTGGGCATGCTGCAACATAGCGAGCCGGCAGTCGACTCCCATGCGCTGGTGCAAGGTGTGCCCTCTACGCCCTGGTTACATCGTTATGCCGAAGCCTCGCGCCTGGCCTTTGCCGACCGCGCCCAGTATGTGGCCGACCCGGACTTTGTAGCGCCCCCGGGCGGCAGCTGGCTGAGCCTGCTGGCCCCTGATTACCTGGCTGCACGTGCCCGCCTGATCGGCCCCACCAGCATGCCAAGTGTGCGCCCGGGCGCGCTGGTCAGCCGCTACGCACCCATGCCCGAGCAGCCCGAATACGGCACCAGCCACATCAGCATCGTGGACGGCAAGGGCCATGCGCTGGCCATGACCACCACCATCGAAGACGCTTTTGGTGCGCGCCAGATGGTGCACGGCTTTTTGCTCAACAACGAGCTGACCGATTTCAGCTTCGCACCCGCCGATGCGCAAGGCAAACCCATCGCCAACCGTGTGCAAGGCGGCAAGCGGCCCCGCTCATCCATGGCACCCACCCTGGTGTTTGACAAGGCCAGCGGTCAGCTGCTGATGACCGGTGGCAGCCCCGGCGGCGCGCTGATCATTCATTACACAGCCAAGCTGCTTTACGGCACGCTTGAATGGGGCTTGAACGCCCAGCAAGCCATTGACCTGCCCAACTTCGGCGCTCTCAATGGCCCCACTTTGCTTGAAGCGCAGCGCTTTCCAGCCGGCACAGTGCAAGCGCTGCGTGCGCGCGGCGCCACTGTGCAAGAAATTCCCATGACCAGCGGGCTTCAAGCCATCGAAAAAACGCCGGGCGGTTGGTTCGGCGGTGCCGACCCGCGCCGCGAGGGCGTGGTACGGGGCGACTGAGCCGGCAAGGCCACTTGGCTGGCGGGTGTGATTAAATTGCCATTCACTTTTCACACCCATGGCCATTCCCCAATCATTCATTCAGGAGCTTTTGGCCCGCGCCGACGTGGTGGACATCGTCGGGCGCCATGTTCAGCTTAAAAAAGGCGGCGCCAACTTCATGGGCCTGTGCCCTTTTCACGGGGAAAAGTCGCCGTCCTTTTCGGTCAGCCCGGCCAAACAGTTTTACCACTGCTTCGGTTGCGGAAAAAACGGTAACGCCATCAGCTTCCTGATGGAGCATGCCGGCATGACCTTCATTGAGGCCGTCAAAGACCTGGCGCAGCAGTACGGCCTGCAAGTGCCCGAGGACGACGTCAGCCCCCAAGACCGTGCCCGGGCCGCGCAGGTGCGCGAGCAGCAGGCCACGCTCTCCAGCGTGCTCGAAAAAGCCGGCACTGCCTACATCAAGCACCTGAAAAACTCGCCACGGGCGATTGACTACTTCAAGGGCCGCGGCCTGTCAGGCGAGATCGCCCGCACCTTCGGTCTGGGCTACGCGCCCGAGGGCTGGCGCAGCCTGGCCAGCGTGTTCGCCGACTACAACGACCCGCTGCTGGTGGAAAGCGGCTTGGTCATCAGCGGCGAGCCGGGTGAAGAAAACGCCGCTGGCGAAGCCAAACGCTACGACCGCTTTCGCGACCGCGTGATGTTCCCGATCCGTAACGTCAAAGGCGAGTGCATAGGCTTTGGCGGCCGCGTGCTGGGCGACGACAAGCCCAAGTACCTGAACTCACCGGAAACGCCGGTGTTCAGCAAAGGCCGAGAGCTGTATGGCCTGTTTGAAGCACGCAGCGCCTTGCGCGAACACGGCTACGCCCTGGTGACCGAAGGCTATATGGACGTGGTGGCGCTGGCCCAACTGGGCTTTGCCAATGCCGTGGCCACGCTGGGCACCGCCTGCACTGCCGAGCATGTGCAAAAGCTGTTTCGCTTCACCGACGCAGTGGTCTTCAGCTTTGACGGCGACAGCGCCGGCCGCCGTGCGGCGCGCAAAGCGCTGGAAGCCGCCCTGCCCTTTGCCAGCGATGTGCGCAGCGTCAAGTTTTTGTTTTTGCCGGCCGAGCACGACCCCGACAGCTACATACGCGAGCACGGCACCGAGGGCTTTGCCGCCATGGTCAAACAAGCTGTACCGCTGAGCCGCTTCATGCTCGAAGCCGCCAGTGAAGCCTGTGACATGCTGACCGCCGAAGGCCGCGCCCACATGGCCAGCAATGCGCGTGTGCTCTGGAGCCTGCTGCCCGACGGCGCACTCAAACGCCAACTGCTCGCCGAGATTGCCGACCAAGTGCAGATCGACAGCCGCGAATTGCTGCAACTGTGGCAGCCTGCTGCCGGCTACCCGGGGAAAGCACGCCCTAAGCGCAGCATGCCCGAGCATGTAGAAGACGCCGGCCAGGACCCTGCGTTGTACGGCTTTGTTCCTGCCGGCGGTCCGGCACCCGTGCCATGGGCAGAGCGTCAAGGCCGCTACACCCCTGAGTCCAATACCCGGGCGCGCCGGCTGACCGGGCGCGTCTTGCCGGCCAGCCGCGAAGACCGTGTGCTGCGCGCACTGCTGACCGAGCCCCAGGCCTGGGACAAGTTCAGCCCGGAGCAACATGCGCTGCTGTCCAGCCTGCCCGAGCCGCACGGGCCCTTGTTTGTCTGGCTGGAGAGTCAATTGCATGAGCACGGTCCCCAACCCTGGGCGGCTTTGCGTGAAGGCCTGCGCGAACACAGCCACGAAAACTATGCGGTCAACCAGCTGGCGCAAATCCCGGAAGGCATCGAGTCCGACTGGAACGAGGTGCGCCACATTCTGGAGCAACTCAGCCGCGCCGCCAGAGACGCTGAAATGCAGGCGCTGGCATTGCGCGCACCGAACGACCCGACGGCCATGGCCCGTTACCGCGAACTATCGGCCCAACAAAAACCCCGCTGAACCGGCCCGGCACTGGGACACGTATCTGCCTTAAAAAAAGGCAGCAGGGTATAATCCAACTTTCCGTAACGGCAAGCGCGACAGCAGCACCTCCGGCACCGGCTCCCCGCACAACGGGTCCTCTTTGGTACAGAGCCATTTCCCCCGCAAGGACTGCACCCCAAATGTTCGCCCAAACAACTTGCCACCATGCCCGGCTTCACCGCACGGGCATTTTTTGTGCCCCTGCGGGCTCTTGTTGAGATTTTCGGTTTTACCTGATCGTTTGCGCCCCTGTCATGGGCAAGGCTCAAACGATCGCCGGCTGAACAGTTGATCTTGCCTGGAGCATCCGCCGTCAGGCGCTTTGTTGTGAAAAGCCTTTTTTGACCCTGGAGAGCTCGCCATGCCTGTTCAAAAGTCTAAGAAATCTGTCAAGCCGTCAGTCAAACCAAAAGCCAAGCCTGCGGCCAAAAGCCCAGTCAAGAAGGCCAATGTGAAAGTGGCGGCCAAGCCAGTCAAGCGGGCATCGCCTGCTGGCAAGCTTGAAAAGTCTAAAAAGGTGGTCATCTCTGTGAAAGCGTCCGGGCGATCTCCCGCATCGGGCAAAGCGCCCGTCAAACCTGTCAAGTCCCCGAAGAAAGTAGTGTCCGTGCCGTCCAAGACCCCTGCCTCCGCCACCAAAGTTGCGACCAAACCCGCAGCTAAACCCGTTGCTAAACCCGCCGCCAAAACTGCCGCAAAACCGGTTGCCAAACCTTCAGTCAAAACTGCAGCCAAACCCCTGGCCAAATCTGCGGCAAAACCGACTGCTAAAGCACCAGCTAAACCAGCCGTCAAAGCCGCCGCCAAGACTGCCGCAAAGCCGCCAGCCAAACCTGTAACTAAACCTGTCGCTAAACCTGCAAACAAAGCCGCTACGGCCAAGGCCTTGGCCGAAGAGCAAGCCAAGAAAAAACCCGGACGTCCGGCCAAGAACACGGCAGGCGACAGCGCACCGGCTGTGACCGGCGCCAAACGCGGCCGCAAACCCAAGGCCGGCGCCAAAGCCTTGGGGGATGAGGACATGTCCGACATTGAGGACGACCTGGCGGGGGAACCGGTGCCCGAGTCGGCAGAAAAGGTCAAACCCCTGCGCATGAAAATCAGCAAGGCCAAAGAACGCGCCTTGATGAAAGAGTTCGGTCTCGAAGAGACCGTGCTGTCTGAAGAAGACATGGCCAAGCGCCGCTTGCGCCTGAAAACCCTGATCAAGCTCGGTAAGACCCGTGGCTACCTGACGCACGGCGAGATCTCCGACCACCTGCCCGACAAGCTGGTGGATGCCGAGACGCTGGAAGTCGTGGTCAACATGCTCAATGACATGGACATCGCCGTCTATGAGCAAGCCCCTGACGCTGAGACGCTGCTCATCAACAACACGGGTGCTACTGTTGCCACCGAAGAAGAAGCCGAAGAGCAAGCCGAAGCCGCCCTGTCCACCGTGGACAGCGAGTTCGGCCGCACCACCGACCCGGTGCGCATGTACATGCGTGAAATGGGCACGGTCGAGCTCTTGACGCGCGAAGGAGAGATCGAGATCGCCAAGCGCATCGAGGGCGGCCTCATGCGCATGATGGAAGCCATCTCTGAAAGCCCGGCCACGATTGCCGAAATCCTGCGCCTGGCCGCTGAAATCCGCGAAGGCAAGATCGTCATCTCCACCGTGGTGGACGGTTTTTCCAACCCCAACGAGGCCGACGACTATGTGGCCGAAGAGGACTTCGACGAGTTCGACGAGGAAGATGATGACGACGGCAAAGGCGGCTCCAAGGCGCTGACCAAAAAGCTCGAAGAACTCAAGAAAGAAGCACTCAGCCGCTTTGACAAGATTGCCCTGTACTTTGAAAAAGTGCACAAGACCTATGACAAAGAAGGCTACGGCTCACCGACTTACCTGAAGTCGCAAAAAATGCTCAGCGACGAGCTGATGACTGTGCGCTTTACCGCCAAGACCATTGAAAAGCTGTGCGACCTGTTGCGCGGTCAGGTGCTTGACGTGCGCAAGAAAGAGCGCGAACTGCGCCGCATCATCGTGGACAAATGCGGCATGCCGCAGGAAACCTTCGTCAAGGATTTTCCGCCCAACCTGCTCAACCTGAAGTGGGTTGAAAAACAGGTGGCTTCCAACAAGCCTTGGTCCGTGGTGATGGCCCGTAACGTGCCGCCTATCCAGGAGTTGCAGACCAAGCTGGCCGAGTTGCAGTCCCGTGTGGTCGTGCCTTTGGGTCACCTCAAAGATATCAACAAGCGCATGAACGAGGGCGAAACCAACTCGCGCGACGCCAAGAAAGAGATGATCGAGGCTAACTTGCGCCTGGTGATCTCCATCGCCAAAAAATACACCAACCGCGGTCTGCAGTTCCTGGACTTGATCCAGGAGGGCAACATCGGTTTGATGAAGGCGGTCGACAAGTTCGAGTACCGCCGCGGCTACAAGTTCTCAACTT
>CANNNH010000033.1 GCA_947505915.1 Comamonadaceae bacterium | reverse complement strand
TGGTTGTTTTAGGAATTGAATCAAGTTGTGACGAAACCGGCGTGGCGCTGGTGGATGCCAACGGCAGAGGCGTGCCGGTGCTGCTGGCGCACGCCTTGCACAGCCAGATCGAGATGCATCAGGCCTATGGCGGTGTGGTGCCGGAGCTCGCCAGCCGTGACCATATTCGCCGCGTGTTGCCGCTGATTGCTGAGGTGATGGGTCAGGCTGGCCGCGCTTTGCCGGAGGTGGATGTTGTGGCCTACACGCGTGGCCCGGGGCTGGCCGGTGCGCTGCTGGTGGGCGCCGGCGTGGCTTGCGCGTTGGCCGCCAGTCTGGGCAAGCCGGTGATGGGTGTGCATCACCTGGAAGGCCATTTGCTCTCGCCATTTTTAAGTGCCGATCCGCCGGAGTTTCCTTTTGTGGCTTTGTTGGTCTCGGGTGGCCACACTCAGATGATGCGGGTGGACCGCGTGGGTAGCTATGAGCTGCTGGGAGAAAGCATTGACGACGCGGCGGGTGAAGCCTTTGACAAGTCGGCCAAGCTCATGGGCCTGCCTTACCCGGGCGGTCCGCACCTGGCCAAGCTGGCAGAGCAGGGCGATGCCACGGCTTTCAAACTGCCGCGGCCTTTGCTGCACAGCGGCGACCTTGATTTTTCATTTGCCGGCCTGAAAACCGCGGTGTTGACACAGGCTAAAAAGTTGGGTGACGCGCTCGAAAGCCGCAAGGCTGATCTCGCCGCCTCAACGCAGGCGGCCATCGTCGAGGTGCTGGTGAAAAAATCCATGAGCGCCATGACCCAGACCGGCCTCAAGCGTTTGGTGGTGGCGGGCGGCGTGGGTGCTAACGCCGCCTTGCGCAGTCAGCTCAATGCTGTTTGCAAGCTGCGCGGTATTCGTGTGCACTACCCCGAGCTGCATTTGTGCACCGACAACGGCGCCATGATCGCGCTGGCCGCCGGTATGCGTTTGCAGGCCGGGCTGCAAGATTTGCAGACGGCCTACACTTTTGACGTCAAGCCGCGCTGGCCGCTGGACGACATCAGCCCAGGCGCTGCGGCGCTTTCCAAATCCCATCCCTTGCTGGCCTGAGGCACATTTTTTTGAAACACGGTCTGAAATTTCTGGCTCTTGGCGTATTGGCCTTTGCGGCCTGTCTGCCGTTCATGGCCGTGGCCCAGAGCGCAGCGCCTGCTGTGCGTATCGCCTTGATTGAGAGTTTGTCCGGCCCGTTTGGCAACACGGGCGAAGCAGTCTTTCGCAACCTGGTGTGGGCCACTGAGCGCGTTAATGCGCGTGGCGGCGTGAAGCTGCCGTCTGGCGTGCTAGCGCTGCGTATCGAGCGTTACGACAGCAAGGGCCAAAACGAAGAGGCGCTGGCTGCACTGCGCTCGGCTATCGACGACGGCATCCGCGTCATTGCGCAGGGCAATTCGTCGGCCACCGCGGCGGTGTTGATTGACGCTATCAACAAACACAACGAGCGAGAGCCGGCCAAGCGGGTGTTGTTTCTCAATTACTCGGCGGTAGAGCCGGCGCTGACCAACGAGAAATGCAGCTTCTGGCACTTTCGCTTTGACGCGCATGCCGACATGCGCATGGCCGCGCTGATGGATGTGCTCAAGGACGACAAGGCGCTCAAAAGCATTTACCTGATCGGGCAGGACTACAGCTTTGGTCAGTCGGTGCTGCGCGAAGCCAGAAAGCAGCTGGGCCAGCAAAGACCCGACGTGCAGATCGTCGGCGACGAGTTGCACCCGATGGCGCGTGTGAAGGACTTCTTGCCTTATGCCGTCAAGATCAAACAAAGTGGCGCTCAGGCTGTGCTGACCGGCAACTTCGGCAATGACCTCACGCTGCTGGTCAAAGCCGCCAAGGATGCCGGCTTTGAAGGTAAGTTCTACACCTTTTACGGCAACGCGCTGGGCGTGCCCGGCGTGTTGGCCGAGGCCGGCGTGGGTAAGGTGATTGCGGTGGCCGATTGGTTTCCGAACACGCCGGGCGCTGATTCGGAGCGCTTTTACCAGGCCTTTAGGCAGCGCTTTCCCAAGCCGCAAGACGACTATGTGCACATGCGCATGCAGCTCTTGGTGGAGGCGCTGACCCAGAGCATCGAAAAAGCCGGCAGCCTGGAGGCTGCCGCCGTGGCGCGGCAGCTGGAAAAAGCCAGTGTCAGTGTGTCGGGTCTCGCAGGCGCCATGCGCGCGGCCGACCACCAGTTTCAGCAGCCGTTGCGGGTGGCGGTGATGGACCGGCAGGGCGCGCCCGGTGTGAAGTTTGATGTTGAAGGTTCCGGCTTTGGTTTCAGGGTCATCAAAACCATTTCGCAGACCGGCGCCGAGCAGCCGCACAGCTGCCAGATGAACCGGCCATCGTGAGCTTGAACTGAATTTAATTTTTTACAAAGGCCTACTGCCATGCGCCAAGCCGTTCTGAACCTTGAAGAATCCATGATCCGCCAGGTGGCCAATGCCGCCATGGGGCGTGACGACGTGCTCAAGTTCTGGTTTGGCGAAAGCGATGAAGTGACGCCAGATTTCATCCGGCAGGCGGCGGCGGATTCATTGACCAGCGGCGAAACCTTTTATGCGCATAACCTGGGCCTGCCCGAGCTGCGTGAAGAAATTGCCCGTTACTGCAGCGCCATGCGCACAGCGGGTGCTGCGCCCGTGGGTGTGGACCGCGTCGCAGTGACGGCCGGTGGTGTGAACGCGCTGATGCTGGCCGTGCAGGCACTGGTCAACGCCGGTGACCGCGTGGTGGTGGTCACGCCCGTCTGGCCCAACCTGACGGCGCAGCCGGCCATCATGGGCGCCCAAGTGCATTGCGTCAGCCTGCGGCCTGTAGACGGCCAGTGGCAGCTGGACATGGCCGCGCTGCTGGCGGCCATCACGCCGGCCACGCGGCTCTTGGTGCTCAACGCCCCCAACAACCCGACCGGCTGGACGCTCAGCCGCGCCGAGCAGCAAACCCTGCTGGCGCATTGCCGCCGCACCGGCACCTGGATCCTGGCCGACGAGGTCTATGAGCGGCTGTATTTTGAACCCACGCCCAACGGCTGCGCGCCGAGTTTTCTGGACATCGCTGAGCCGCAAGACCGGCTGGTGGTGGTGCACAGCTTTTCCAAGAGTTTTTTGATGACGGGCTGGCGCCTGGGCTGGCTGGTGATGCCGCCCGACATGACGTTACACATGGGCAAGCTGATCGAGTTCAACACCTCCTGCTCGCCGGTGTTTGTGCAGCGTGCCGGGGCAGTGGCGCTGCAGCGCACCGCCGAGGTCACGCCCCGGGTGGTGGCGCACCTCAAGGCTTGCCGCGATACCCTGGTGCCGCTGTTGCAGGCGTTGCCGGGCGTGCAGCTGGCGCCGGCGGCCGGCGGCATGTACGCGTTTTTCAGGCTGACCGGACGGCCTGAGTTTCAGGACTCGCTGGCCACCGCCAAGCGCCTGGTGGCCGAGGCCGGGTTGGGTCTGGCCCCGGGTGCGGCGTTTACAAACAGCACTGAGCCCGCTGAGCAGGGTTGGCTGCGATGGTGTTTTGCCAGCCAGCAGCCTGAGCGCCTGCGCCAGGGGGTGCAAAGGCTGGCCGTCTGGTTGGTCCAAAACAAGCCGCCCGCTGGGCTATAATCACAGGCTTTGCTGAATTGGCCCTGTGCCGGCGCGGCAACTAACACGGCGGTCAGCGGTCAAGTCCCACTTCGGGAACACTGCTCCGTTCGCAAGTTCCTAAAGGAAAAACCATGATTGCAAAATCGATCAAGGCTGACATCGTTCAGGCCAACGCACGCCAGGCTGGCGATACCGGCAGCCCGGAAGTTCAAGTGGCCCTGTTGACCGGCCGCATCAATGAATTGATGCCTCACTTCAAGACCCACGCCAAAGACCACCACGGCCGTCGTGGTCTGCTGCGCATGGTCAGCCGCCGCCGCAAACTGCTGGACTACCTGAGGTCCAAGGATGCACCCCGTTATGTTGCGCTGATCGCCAAACTCGGCCTGCGTAAGTAAGCACTGACAACTATCAAGAACGCCTGAGTTAGTTCACTAGCTCAGGCGTTTTTTACTTCGGAGCAAGGCAAAAAGAGCACGCGCTGTGTCATTCCACAAGAAAAGTCCTCTCTCAACCCCGGTTTTCTGGGTTTCTCAGGCATTTTGTGGAATGGCATCGTGTTCAGCCGGCCCGCTCCGGGCATTGGGTAGCAGCCTTATGCGCCCGGATTCAATGGAGCAAACGCAATGAGCATGTTTAATAAAGTCAGCAAAACCTTCCAGTGGGGCCAGCACAAGGTCACGATGGAAACCGGCGAAGTCGCCCGCCAGTCCAGCGGCGCTGTCATCGTCGACATGGACGGCACTGTGGTGCTGGCCACCGTGGTCGCCAAGACCGACGCCAAGCCCGGCCAGGATTTCTTCCCCCTGACCGTGGACTACCTCGAGAAAAGCTACGCCGCCGGCCGTATTCCCGGCAGCTTCTTCAAGCGCGAAGGCCGCCCCAGCGAGTTCGAGACCCTGACTTCGCGCCTGATCGACCGCCCTATCCGCCCCCTGTTTCCTGAAGGCTTCTTCAATGAAGTTCAGGTTGTGGTTCATGTGTTGTCGCTCAACCCTGAAGTCGAAGGCGATATTCCTGCGCTGATCGCTTCGAGCGCCGCGCTGTCGATCTCCGGCATTCCTTTCAACGGCCCGATCGGCGCCGCCCGCGTGGCCTACATCGACGGCCAGTACGTCCTGAACCCTGGCAAGACCCAGCTCAAAGACTCCAAGATGGACCTGGTTGTGGCTGGTACCGAAGCCGCTGTGCTGATGGTCGAGTCCGAAGCCCAGCAACTGTCTGAAGAAATCATGCTCGGCGCCGTGGTGTTTGGCCATGAGCAGGGCAACATCGCCATCAACGCGATCCACGAACTCGTGCGTGACGCCGGCAAGCCGGTCTGGGCCTGGGAAGCGCCTGCCAAAGACCTGCCACTGATCGCCAAGGTCAATGAGCTGGCTGCCGCCAAGCTCGAAGCCGCTTACCAGATCCGCGCCAAACAAGCCCGCACACAAGCCTGCCGCGTGGTGACTTCGGAAGTCATGGCTGCGCTCAAGGCTGACGGCGTGGCATTCGACGGCGTGGCCGTTGAAGGCATGCTGTTTGACATCGAAGCCAAGATCGTTCGCAGCCAGATTCTGGCCGGCGAGCCGCGCATTGACGGCCGCGACACGCGCACCGTGCGCGCCATCGAGATCCGCAATTCCGTGCTGCCACGCACCCACGGCTCGGCCCTGTTCACCCGCGGCGAAACACAGGCCCTGGTGGTCACCACGCTGGGTACCGAGCGCGACGCGCAACGCATCGACGCTTTGAGCGGCGACTACGAAGACCGCTTCATGCTGCACTACAACATGCCTCCGTTCGCCACCGGCGAAACCGGTCGCGTGGGCTCGCCAAAGCGCCGTGAAATCGGCCACGGCCGTCTGGCCAAGCGCGCCTTGATCGCCGTCTTGCCAAGCAAAGAAGAGTTCCCTTACACCATGCGCGTGGTCAGCGAGATCACCGAGTCCAACGGCTCCTCGTCGATGGCTTCGGTCTGCGGCGGCTGCCTGTCCCTGATGGACGCCGGCGTGCCGATGAAAGCCCACGTGGCTGGTATCGCCATGGGCCTGATCAAGCAAGACAACCGCTTTGCTGTGCTGACCGACATCCTGGGCGATGAAGATCACCTGGGCGACATGGACTTCAAGGTGGCCGGTACGACCAACGGTATCACCGCGCTGCAGATGGACATCAAAATCCAGGGCATCACCAAGGAAATCATGCAAGTTGCGCTGGCCCAGGCCAAAGAAGCGCGCATGCACATTCTGGGCAAGATGCAAGAGGCCATGGGCGAGGCCAAGACCGAGGTGTCTGACTTCGCGCCGCGCCTGTATGTCATGAAGATCAATCCGGACAAAATCCGTGACGTGATCGGCAAGGGTGGCGCTGTCATTCGTGCGCTGACCGAAGAGACCGGCACGCAAATCAATATCGAGGAAGACGGCACCATTACCATCGCCTCGAACGACAGCGCCAAGGCTGACGAGGCCAAGCGCCGCATCGCCGAAATCACCGCTGAAGTCGAAATCGGCAAGATCTACGAAGGCCCGATCACCAAGTTGCTGGACTTCGGCGCCCTGGTGAACCTGCTGCCAGGCAAAGACGGCCTCTTGCACATCAGCCAGATCGCTCACGAGCGTGTCGAGAAAGTCTCTGACTACCTCAAGGAAGGCCAGATCATCCGCGTCAAGGTCATGGAGACGGACGAAAAAGGTCGCGTCAAGCTGTCCATGAAGGCGCTGCTCGACCGTCCAAGCCAGCAGAACGATCAGGGCTAAGCCCGCATGATCAGTACCGCCGGTGTGAACGACTGGCGGTGCGGTCAGCTTGCAATTCAAACTCGCATGAGAGCTGTTGAAATCACCGCTTACGGCGCACCCGATGTGCTTCGGATGGGTGAACGCGCATCCGTGCAAGCCGGTGTGGGCGAGGTCTTGATTCGCGTGGCAGCCAGCGGGGTGAACCGCCCCGACGTGCTGCAGCGTACCGGCAACTACCCGGTGCCGCCTGGCGCGTCAGACATCCCCGGCCTGGAAGTCGCAGGCGAGATCATCGCCGGTGATGCTGCGGCCATGGCTGCGGCCGGGTTCAAGCTCGGTGATCGGGTTTGTGCGCTGGTGGCTGGCGGCGGTTATGCCGAACTTTGTGTGGCGCCGGTAGGCCAGTGCCTGCCTGTCCCCAAGGGCTTGACTGACATCGAGGCCGCTTCACTGCCCGAGACATTCTTCACGGTCTGGAGCAATGTGTTTGACCGCGCCCGCTTGCAGGCCGGAGAAACATTGCTGATTCAGGGCGGCACCAGCGGCATCGGCGTCACAGCCATCCAGATGGCCAAAGCCTTGGGCGCGACAGTCATCGGCACGGCGGGTAGCGACGAGAAATGCGCCGCCTGCTTGGCACTCGGCGCTGACCACGCCATCAATTACAAGACAGCTGATTTCTCTGCGGAGGCCAAACGGCTCACGGACGGCAAGGGCGTCAATGTCATTTTGGACATGGTCGCCGGCAGTTACGTGGCTAGAGAAGTCGAGTGTCTGGCCGAAGACGGCCGGTTGGTCATCATTGCGGTGCAGAGCGGCGTCAAGGCCGAGTTCAATGCCGGCATGGTTTTGCGCAAGCGCTTGAGCATCACCGGCTCGACCTTGCGGCCCAGGCCGATTGCTTTTAAGACGGCGATTGCCCAGTCACTGCGCGCCAAGGTGTGGCCGCTGCTGGAAAGCGGTGCGATCAAGCCGGTGATTTACAAAACCTTTGCGGCAGATACGGCTGCCCAAGCGCATGCGCTGATGGAGTCGAATCAGCACATCGGGAAAATTATCTTGACCTGGTCGGGCGAGAAGCAAGCATGACCGCACTGATCGCTGCGAACTGGAAAATGAACGCCAGCCTGGCCGGCAACGAGGCCTTGCTGAGCGCGCTGGCCGCCGGCATGGCGTCCAAGCCGGCTTGTGATGTGGCACTTTGCATTCCTGCGCCATACCTGGCGCAGTTTGCTGCCACGCTGAGTCGGTTGCCGGCTTTGGCTTGCGTGGCCTTGGGCGCGCAAGATGTCTCCAGCCAGCCTTCAGGTGCTTTCACGGGTGAAGTGAGCGCTGCCATGCTCAAAGATTTTGCCTGCCGCTATGCCATCGTCGGCCATTCCGAGCGACGCCAGTACCACGGCGAGACCGATGCGCTGGTCGCAGCCAAAGCCCAGCAAGCTTTGGCGCAAGGCATCACGCCCATCGTCTGCGTGGGCGAAACGCTGGCCGAACGTGATGCAGGACGCACCACCGAAGTTGTTAAGCGCCAGCTCGCTGCGGTGATCCAGGCCAATGGCCATTGCATCAGCGAAATTGTGGTGGCTTACGAGCCGGTCTGGGCGATCGGCACCGGCAAAACGGCCAGCCCGCAGGATGCGCAGGCGGTGCACGCGGTGTTGCGCGCGCAACTGGCCGCGGCCAGTGCCAACGCCAGCCGCGTCAAGATCATCTATGGCGGCAGCATGAACGCGGCCAATTCGGCCATGCTGCTGGCGCAACCGGACATTGACGGGGGCCTGATTGGTGGCGCCTCCCTCAAGGCGGCCGATTTTTTGAGTATTGTTTCTGCGGCTTGCGCCTGAGTGCAAGCCCATTTTTTTGAGAATCTAGGAGTATCCAATGAATGTAGCTTTGACCATTGTCCTGACCGTCCAAATGCTTTCTGCTTTGGGCATGATCGGACTCATTCTTGTGCAACACGGCAAGGGCGCCGACATGGGTGCAGCTTTTGGCAGCGGCGGTTCGGGCAGCCTGTTCGGCGCCAGCGGCAGTGCCAATTTTCTCTCGCGCACCACGGCCGTGCTGGCCGCTGTGTTCTTTGCTTGCACGCTGGCGCTGGCTTACTTCGGTAATGCGCAACCCCGCAAGTCTTCGAGCGTGCTGGATTCACCCGCATCGTCGATTCCTGCGACGCCAGCGGCCCAAATTCCAGGCACTACCGTGCCCGCCGCACCGGCTGTGGATGCTTCGGTGCCGCCTGCGCCAGTCACGCCAGGCGCCGGTCAGATCCCTACCAAATAAGCCTTTGCAGGGCTGCCTGTCATTCGGAAAACGGGTCATTTCAGGGTAAACTCTGAGACTGTCTGGAAGGCTCAAGCTCAGGTTTTCCTCATGCCGCCAGACACTGAAATAAACCGCGGACGTGGTGAAATTGGTAGACACGCTATCTTGAGGGGGTAGTGCCGAAAGGTGTGCGAGTTCGAGTCTCGCCGTCCGCACCAACACAGGCATGGGTTTGACTGTGCGCTTTTAGCGCCTGACTTTGCTGTCCATCCGGGCGGTAACTCTAGTGACACAAACAAGATGAACCTCGACCAATACCTGCCCGTCCTGTTGTTTATCCTGGTCGGTATTGCTGTTGGCGTCGTGCCTCAAGTGCTGGGCCGCCTGTTGGGCCCGCACCGCCCCGACAGCGAAAAAAACTCCCCTTACGAATGCGGCTTCGAAGCCTTTGAAGACGCACGCATGAAGTTTGATGTGCGCTACTACCTGGTAGCCATTCTCTTTATTCTTTTTGACCTCGAAATCGCTTTTCTTTTTCCTTGGGCTGTAGCGCTCAAGGACATTGGCGCGGTCGGTTTCTGGTCCATGATGATTTTTTTGGGCATTCTGGTCGTGGGCTTTGTCTACGAATGGAAAAAAGGCGCGCTCGATTGGGAGTAGGCCTTAACTTTGACCGATTACCGACCAAACACACAACACGAACAGCACGCTCCGGATACGTCACGAGCGAGCCGAAATTCCGCCACAAAGGTACTGGTATGTCACTTGAAGGTGTTTTTAACGAAGGCTTCATGACCACGAGTTACGACTCGGTGGTCAACTGGGCCAAAACCGGCTCGCTGTGGCCCATGACCTTTGGTCTGGCCTGCTGCGCTGTTGAGATGATGCACGCGGGCGCAGCGCGTTATGACCTGGATCGCTTCGGCATGCTGTTTCGGCCCAGCCCGCGCCAGTCCGATTTGATGATCGTGGCCGGCACACTGTGCAACAAAATGGGGCCGGCCCTGCGCAAGGTCTACGACCAGATGTCTGAGCCGCGCTGGGTCTTGTCCATGGGGTCTTGCGCCAATGGCGGCGGTTACTACCACTACAGTTATTCGGTGGTCCGCGGTTGCGACCGCATTGTGCCGGTTGACGTTTACGTGCCCGGCTGCCCGCCCACGGCCGAGGCCTTGATGTACGGCATCATCCAGTTGCAGCAAAAAATCCGCCGCACCAACACCATTGCGAGGGCTTGATGGGACCACTGCATCCTGCCAGCGCCGAGCAACTCAAAGTCACGATTGAAAGTGCATTGGGCGACAAGCTGCACAGCGCCACCGTTGCCATGGGTGAGCTGAACATCGTCGTCAAAGCCGCCAACTACCTTGCTGCCGCCCAGCTTCTGCGCGACGCACCGGCTTGCCAGTTCGAGCAGCTGCTTGATTTGTGCGGCATTGATTACTCTGAATACGGCGACGGCCGCTATAACGGCCTGCGTTATTGCGTGGCCTCACACCTGCTGTCGGTCAGCCTGAACCAGCGCGTGCGCCTGAAGGTCTTCTGCCCCGACGACGATTTCCCCGTGCTGCCTTCGCTCAACGAGGTCTGGAACTCCGTCAACTGGTTCGAGCGCGAAGCTTTTGATTTGTTTGGCATCGTCTTTGAAGGCCATAACGACTTGCGCCGCATCCTGACCGACTACGGTTTTATCGGCCATCCTTTCCGCAAAGATTTCCCGACCACCGGTCACGTTGAGATGCGTTACGACCCTGAGCAAAAACGCGTGATTTACCAGCCCGTCACCATTGAGCCGCGCGAGATCACGCCGCGCGTGATACGCGAAGACCACTACGCCGGCCTCGGCCCCAAGGCTTAAGGCAAAAAGACATGGCTGAAATCAAAAACTACACGCTCAACTTTGGTCCCCAGCACCCGGCCGCCCACGGCGTGCTCCGCCTGGTGCTTGAGCTCGACGGCGAAGTCATCCAGCGCGCTGATCCGCACATCGGTCTGCTGCACCGCGCCACTGAAAAGCTCGCTGAAAGCAAGACCTACATCCAGTCGCTGCCCTACATGGACCGCCTTGACTATGTGTCGATGATGTCCAACGAACACGCTTATTGCCTGGCCATCGAAAAGATGATGGGCGTGGATGTGCCGGTTCGCGCTCAGTACATACGTGTCATGTACGCAGAAATCACGCGTTTGCTCAACCACCTGCTGTGGTTGGGCGCTCACGGTTTCGACTGCGGTGCGATGAACATCCTGATTTACTGCTTTCGCGAACGCGAAGCTTTGTTTGACATGTACGAGGCCGTCTCCGGTGCGCGCATGCACGCGGCTTACTTCCGCCCGGGCGGTGTCTACCGCGACCTGCCGGACAGCATGCCGCAATACAAGGTCAGCAAGGTCAAAAACGCCAAGGCTATCGCCGCCTTGAACGAAAACCGCCAGGGCTCGCTGCTCGACTTTATCGACGACTTCGTGAGCAAATTCCCCGGCCTGGTCGATGAGTACGAAACCTTGCTCACCGACAACCGCATCTGGAAGCAGCGCACCGTGGGCGTGGGCGTGGTCACGCCGGAGCGCGCGCTCAACCTGGGTTTTACCGGCCCGATGCTGCGCGGCTCGGGCTTTGCATGGGACCTGCGCAAGAAGCAGCCCTACGACGTCTATGACCGCATGGACTTTGATGTGCCCGTTGGCAAGACCGGCGACTGCTACGACCGTTACCTGGTGCGCATCGAAGAGATGCGCCAGTCCAACCGCATCATCAAGCAGTGCATCGACTGGCTGCGTGTCAACCCCGGACCGGTCATCACCAGCAACCACAAAGTGGCAGCGCCCGACCGCGAGTCGATGAAGTCGAACATGGAAGAGTTGATCCATCACTTCAAGCTGTTCACCGAGGGCTTTCATGTGCCCGAAGGTGAAGCCTACGCCGCTGTCGAACATCCCAAGGGCGAGTTCGGCATCTACATCGTGAGTGACGGCGCCAACAAACCTTACCGCCTGAAGATCCGTCCACCCGGCTTCTCGCATCTGGCAGCCATGGACGAAATGTCGCGCGGACACATGATTGCCGACGCTGTGGCGGTTATCGGCACCATGGACATCGTGTTTGGCGAGATCGATCGATGAAAAAGATTCCCCCCCGAAGCGCCTACGGCGCCTCCCCCTCAAGGGGGCGCCGCCTGCAGCCCGGCAAAGCCGGTTCTGCGGCGGCCCTCGAATTTTGCGCGATGGAGATACGAATTGGCTGAATTTTCCCCAACAGTGCTCGCGCTCTTTGACCGCGAAGTTGCCAAGTACCCGGCTGACCAGAAGCAGTCTGCTGTGATGGCTTGTCTGACCATCGTTCAGCGCGAGCAGGGTTTTGTCAGCGCCGACAGCGAAAAGGCCGTGGCCGCCTACCTGGGCATGGCGCCGATTGCCGTGCATGAAATCACAACCTTCTACAACATGTACAACCAGCAGCCGGTTGGCAAGTACAAGCTCAATGTCTGCACCAACCTGCCGTGCCAACTGCGCGATGGCAACAAGGCGCTGGTGTACCTGGAAAAAAAGCTCGGCGTCACCATGGGCGGCACCACGACCGATGGCCTGTTCACATTGCAGCAGTCGGAGTG
>CANNNH010000032.1 GCA_947505915.1 Comamonadaceae bacterium | reverse complement strand
CGGCCAACCTCGTCATGGCCAACCTCAGCGGGCATGACTCTCACGGTGTGGGCATGCTGCCGCGCTATGTCGATGCCGTGCTCGAAGGCGGCCTCACACCGAATGCCAGTGTCAAGACATTACTAGACACAGGCACGCTGCTGTCGCTGCACGGTCAGCGCGGTTACGGCCAGGTGGTGGGCGAGCAAGCCATGCACATGGCCATGACGCGCGCGCAAGAACACGGCAGCTGCATCATGGCGCTGGCTGAAGCACACCACTTGGGGCGCATCGGCCACTTTGCCGAAATGGCGGTGGCCCAAGGCCTGGTGGCGCTGCACTTTGTCAATGTCAAAGCAACCCCGGCGGTGGCACCCTGGGGCGGTGCTGATGGCCGCTACGGCACCAACCCTTGCTGCATCGGCGTGCCCATCCAAGGCCAGCCCCCCTTTGTGCTGGACTTTGCCACCAGCCGCGTGGCGCAGGGCAAGATGCGCGTGGCGCACAACCTCGGCAAAACTGTAGCGCCTGGATTTTTGATCGACGAAAAAGGCCACCCGACGACCGACCCCGGCGTGGTGGTGGTGCCGCAAAGCGGCGGTCTGTTTGGTGCGCTCATGCCTTTTGGCGAACACAAAGGCTCAGGCCTGGCCATGGCCTGCGAACTGCTGGGCGGTGCGCTCACCGGCGGCGGCACCTGGCACCAAGCCAGCAACCCGGGGCGTGCTGTCACCAACAGCATGCTGACCATTTTGATCAACCCGGCCAAACTGGGCACGCAAAGCGCTATGGAGACCGAGGCCCTGGCCTTTGTGGAGTGGATGCGCGCTGCCCCGGCAGCGCCCGGCTTTGAAGCCGTGCAAATGGCGGGCGAACCCGAGCGCGCCGCACGTCTTAAGCGCGCTAAAGACGGCATCGCTATCGACCCTGAAACCTGGAAAGAACTGCGCCAGGCCGGGCATAAAGTAGGCGTTGATTTGCCCGCGTGAAACTGCGGCCAGGCGAAATCATTTGCAGTGCCCGACATACCCGACAAAAGCCACACCATGAACGACACCCCAGGCAACAGTCCTGCTTTTTTGTCACCCGCCGATCTGCCACGCCTGCAGGCCCAAGGGCTGAGCGTGCCAGCCTATGCACGGCAGGACCTCACGCCGGGCGTGGTGCATCTGGGTCTGGGGGCTTTTCACCGGGCGCACCAGGCGCTGGTGTTTGAGCGCTTGCTGGCAAGTGGCGACACGCGCTGGGGTATCTTTGGCGTGGCCATGCGCAGCACGCAACTGGCCGACGCACTGGCTTCACAACAAGGCCTTTACGCGTTGCAAATCGCCAGCCGCGATGGCGTGGCCTGGCAGGTGGCCGGCGCGCTGCTGCAAACCGCTGTGGCCGCCCGCGAACCCGAAAAAATCTTCGCTGCCATCGCGGCACCCGCCACGCGCTGGGTCACGCTCACCGTCACTGAAAAAGGCTATGTTCCTGCGCTGGCCGAGTTGCTGGTGCAAGGTCTGGCCAGGCGGCACGCCGCGGGCCTGCCCGGCCTGACCATCGCCTCTTGCGACAACCTCACCGCCAACGGCCGCTATTTGCAAGCGCTGTGCCTGGACGCCGCCCGCGCCATCTCGCCCGCGCTGGCGGACTGGGTGCAAACCCAATGCGCTTTTCCCAACAGCATGGTGGACCGCATCGTGCCGGCCGCCACACCGGCGCGCCTTGAAGCGGCGCGCCAGGCCCTGGGTGTCGCGGATGCAGGTGCACTGGGCACCGAAGGGTTTTGGGAATGGGTTTTAGAGCGGCGCTTTGCCGACCCGGCAGACGCGCAGACGCTGCTCAGTGCGGGCGTGACCGTGGTCGATGAGGTGCGGCCCTTTGAAGACGCCAAGCTGCGCATGCTCAACGGCAGCCACTCGGCCATGGCTTACATCGGTGCAGTGGCTGGCTTGCCGACCATTGCCCAGTGCATAGGCCAGCCTGTGCTGCATGCGCTGGTGCACGGCCTGATGACGCACGAGATCGGTCCCCACCTCAGCCGCCGGGACTGGCCCGCCTACCGCGATGCATTGCTCGCACGCTTTGCCAACCCCGAACTCAAACACAGCGTGCACCAGATCGCTAACGACGGCTCTCAAAAAATTCTGCAACGCTGGGTGCCACCGGTGCTGGACCTGCTGGCCCAAGGCCAGGCTTTTGAACGTCTGGCCTTTGCCGCTGCCGCCTGGATGCGCTTTTGCCTTGGCCAAGACGAGCAGGCTCAGGCCTACACCATCAACGACCCGCTGAGCGATCAACTGCAGGCCTTGGCCCGCACGCACGCTGGCGACGCTGCGGCCACCGTGCAAGCGCTGGGCACGCTGACCAGCGTGTGGGGCGAGGTGCTGCCGCGCAGCGCGCCCTGGCTGGCCGGGGTCACCACGCAGCTCGACAATATTCGCAGTCACGGCATGCTCAAAGCGGCTGCGCTGCTTCCTTAGCCTTTATCGACACGAAGCAACGCCCATGAAAATCACCAGCGCCAAAGTCATCGTATGCAGCCCCGGCCGTAACTTCGTCACCCTGAAAATCGAAACCGACGAAGGCCTCACCGGCATCGGCGACGCCACCCTGAACGGCCGCGAGCTGTCGGTGGTGAGCTACCTTGAGGACCATGTGATCCCCTGCCTGATCGGGCGTGACGCACACCAGATCGAAGACATCTGGCAGTACCTCTACAAAGGCGCTTACTGGCGCCGCGGCCCGGTGACCATGAGCGCGATTGCGGCGGTCGATACGGCACTGTGGGACATCAAGGCCAAGGCCGCCAACATGCCGCTGTACCAGTTGCTGGGCGGACGCAGCCGCAGCGGCGTCATGGTCTACGGCCACGCCAACGGCAGCGACATTGCGCACACCGTAGACGAAGTACTGCGGCACAAAGAAATGGGCTACCTGGCCATACGCGCCCAAAGCGGCGTGCCCGGTCTCGACAAGGTTTACGGCGTGGCCAAGGGAACTCGCTTTTACGAACCGGCCGACGCCGACCTGCCCAGCGAGCACGATTGGAGCAGCGAGAAATACCTGCTGCACACACCCAAGCTGTTTGAGGCAGTGCGCCAGGCCGTCGGCCCCGACACACACCTGCTGCACGATGTCCACCACCGCCTCACACCGATTGAAGCCGCGCGGCTGGGCAAGTCACTCGAGCCTTACCACCTGTTCTGGATAGAAGACGCTACGCCGGCCGAAAACCAGGAGGCTTTTCGCCTGATACGCCAGCACACCACCACGCCGCTGGCCGTGGGCGAAATATTCAACAGCCTGTGGGACTGCAAAGACCTGATTCAAAACCAGCTGATTGACTACATACGCGCCACCGTTGTGCACGCAGGCGGCATCACCCACCTGCGCCGCATCGCCGACTTTGCCGCCATGCACCAGGTGCGCACCGGCTGCCACGGCGCCACCGACCTGTCACCTGTCTGCATGGGCGCCGCCCTGCACTTTGACACCTGGGTGCCCAACTTCGGCATCCAGGAACTCATGCCGCACAGTGAAGAAACCGACGCGGTCTTCCCGCACGCTTACACCTTCAAGCAAGGCCTCATGCACTGCGGAGAAACCCCGGGCCACGGCGTCGACATAGACGAAAAGCTGGCCGCCAAATACCCCTACAAACGCGCCTACCTGCCGGTCAACCGGCTGGCGGTAGACGGCACGCTTTGTAACTGGTAAATCTTTTTCGCGTCATCCTCGCGAACGCGGGGATCCATCTTCTTGCCGGGCATCAGCCCAGCACTATGGCCAGGCTGGCTTCCAGGTGTTCTGTGGGTGGGCGTTTGAAGCCTGAGCGTGAGAAGCGTTGCAGGCGGCCCAGCATGAAGGCGGTGATGACGGAGGCGCGCACTTGGGCGTCCAGGGTGGGGGTTTCGGCGCTGGCGGCTGCGCTGGCTTCGCGCAGGGTTTGTTTGAGGCTGGCTTCCAGCTTGTCAAAAAACTGGTTCATGCGCTCTTGCAGGCGCTCGTTTTCAAACACCAAGGCATCGCCGGCCATCACGCGCGTCATGCCCGGGTTTTTCTCGGCGAACTGGAGCACCAGGGTGACTATTTTGCGCAGGCGGACAGCATGGTTGGTTTCGCGCTCGATGATCTGGTTGACCAGCGTGAAGACAGACTGCTCGATGAACTCGATCAGGCCTTCGAACATTTGCGCTTTGCTGGCAAAGTGACGGTACAACGCCGCCTCGCTCACGTCCAGGCGCGCGGCCAATGCAGAGGTGGTGACGCGTTCTGCGCCGGGTTGCTCGAGCATACCGGCCAAGGCCTGCAAAATTTGAATGCGACGCTCGCCGGGTTTGGGCCGCTTGCGGGGTGCTGCGTCTGGCGTTGCCGGGTCAGTCATAGGGCTCCTTGCGCTGAAGACGAAAAGAATATCTGATGACTCACTCAATGCGAGCGGATCATGGTGCCATAAGCCTGGTCGGTCAGGATCTCCAGCAGCATGGCGTGCGGCACGCGGCCGTCAATGATGTGCACCGCGTTGACGCCGCTTTTGGCCGCGTCCAATGCGCCTTCGATTTTGGGCAGCATGCCGCCGGAAATGGTGCCATCGGCAAACAGCTCGTCAATCTCGCGCGCTGACAGGTTGGTCAGCAGCTTCCCGGCCTTGTCGAGCACGCCGGGTGTGTTGGTCAGCAGCACCAGCTTTTCAGCCTTGAGCACGGTGGCCAGTTTGCCGGCCACCACATCGGCGTTGATGTTGTAGCTTTCGTTGTTTTCACCAAAGCCGATGGGGCTGATGACGGGAATGAACTGATCG
Source organism: Comamonadaceae bacterium (assembly GCA_947505915.1). The sequence continues at coordinate 7,524 of CANNNH010000032.1, read as the reverse complement.
TCCTGCAAGGCTTTGACCACGCTGGGGTCTATCGACACGATGTCGCCCACCAAGCCGATGTCGTGCTCTTTGCTCGGGTCATCGCGGTCGTTCATCTTGAGTTTTTGCGCGCGAATCATGCCGCCGTCGCGGCCCGTCAGGCCCACCGCCTTGCCGCCGGCCTGGTTGATCAAGCCCACGATGTCCTGTTGCACCTGGCCGGCCAGCACCCACTCGACCACTTCCATGGTTTCTTCGTCGGTGACGCGCATGCCCTGAATGAACTCGCCCTTTTTACCCAGGCGGTTGAGCGCCGTTTCAATTTGCGGCCCGCCGCCGTGCACCACCACCGGGTTCATGCCGACCAGCTTGAGCAAGACCACGTCTTCGGCAAAGTCCGCTTGGAGCGCGGGGTCGGTCATGGCGTTGCCGCCGTACTTGATGACCAGCGTTTTGCCATGAAACTTGCGAATGTAAGGCAGCGCCTGCGCAAGGATTTCGGCCTTGTCACGCGGGCCAACGTGGGAGAGATCGGGTTCGGTCATGAGCGGACAGTGGTTTGTTGCGTGCAAACGCAATTGTGCCGCACGCGCCGGCACGGGCCGTTGGGTAGGGAATGCTAAAAAGGGATGCGGGGGCGGGGATGGATTCCTGCCTACGCAGGAATGACGGCATTCATCCGTCATCCTCGCGAACGCGGGGATCCATCCCCGCATTCCTCGCCAGTATTACGCGGCTTTGATCGCAAAATCTTCTTTGCTTTTACCCAAAGCAATTAAAGTGGCCAGCCAACGTGGGGCCAGGCCGCGGCCGCTCCAGGTTTCGCCGTTCGGGCCGCGGTATTTGGCGGCTACCACTTGACCGGTTTTGCGTCCGGCTGTTTTGCGCTTGGCGCCTGCAGCTTTAGCCGTTTTGGCTCCGGCTTTACCTTTGGTGGCACGGCGTTTGCCGGGCTGCAAGTCTTTGACAGTGATACCAAATGCGTGCATTTTGGCGAGTATGTCCTGCACAGTTTTATCAAACTCGCGCGACTTGATGTCGCTGGCTTGCTTTTGCAGTTTTTCAATTTGGCCTTGAATATCGATTAGATTGCTCATTGACTTATCTCCAGATAATGTTGATTGGCGAAACATACTATACAGCAGTTTTTATTAAAAATAGAAGATGTTCACACGTCAGCCATGCGATACTCAAAGTAATTATTTTGTACTGAACATGCCTGGCTTTTTTTCTGCTTCGACTTTTCTTTTCTGGCTGCCTCTGACACTTTTGCTGGCAGCCAGCACGCTCAACACGAAAACACCCGGTTTTGCATGGTTGCTGTTCATGTTGGCAGGGCTGTGGGCCTGGTGGCAAAGCCGGCGAGCGTCTGATGCGCCGGTGCAAGCGCTTGAAGCAGCCGACACTTTGCCGGAAAGCCCTCACCGCAGCCTTGCCAGAATCTGGCTGCTTACCACGCTGGCAGCGCTGCTGCTCAAAACCGTCCCCATGCTGTACTGGGGCGACCCCTGGTCGGAGCGGCATGCGGAATTGCGTTTGTTTTTGGGTGCAATGGGGCTGTACGGGCTGTGCCAATTGCCGCTGCAGCGCCTGCGCCGCAATTACCTGAACGCCAACTACATGGCCTGGGTTGGCACAGGCCTGGCTGTCGCCTGCGTGCTGGCTTTGTGGTTGGTGCTCACCAAAGGCTCTAACGCAGCGCCAACCAATCGCATACCCTGGGCGGCTGCGCTGACGTTGAGCACTTGCACGTTGTTGACTTTGGCCAGAGTGACATCGGATTACCGTTTGCGCTACCTTTGGCTGGCCGCCAGTTTTGCCGGTCTGCTGGCAGTGCTGGCCAGCGATGTGCGGGGCGCATTTGGACTGGCTTTGGTCTGGCCGGCCTTGGCGCTTTATCTGTACATAGTGAAACCTTCAGCCACTTTGCCGCATGCCCGTTTGAAAGCAGTTTTGAAGGTTAGTGCCGCCTTGCTGCTAGTGGCAGTTTTGATACCCAGCCCCTTTGTCCAGAAACCGCTGGAGCGCATGCAAGTCGCGTGGCCCGAATGGCAGGCATCGCAAATATCTGCTGCCCTGGGGGCCAATACCTCGGTGGGTGCACGCCTTTACATGTGGCAGCGCAGCCTGGGGGCATCTCTTCAATCACCCTGGATTGGATATGGGCGTGAAGGGCGCTTGTTGCAACTGCGTCAATGGGGGGACGAAGCCAGTTCACCGGTTGTCAAAAGCCTGGGGCATCTGCACAACGAGTATCTGCATACCCTGCTGGACCACGGCCTATGGGGCCTGGCGAGTTTTCTGAGCTACAGCCTGGGCCTGGTGTTGATGGTGAGAAAGCTCAGGGCCACCGGAGAAATCCATCATAAGGCGCTGGCAGCAGGTTTGGCTTCAGTGCTGTTTTTGCACATGAGCGCTGCGTTGACCAATATGAATTTTGCCCACAACTACTACCCCACTATTTTGTCGCTGGCAGTCACCTTGCTGGTGTGCGCTGCTGCGGGCTTAACCCGCGAGCGAAGCCAGGCTGACACCCGTACGGTCTTTGGCGGATAACTCCGGCTGCAAACCCTTGAGCGGCCAGTCAATGGCCAGCGCCGGATCGTCCCAGGCGATGCAGCGCTCAAACTCAGGCGCATAGTAGTCTGTGGTTTTGTATAAAAAGTCGGCGCTGTCGCTGAGCACCAGAAAACCATGCGCCAAGCCCGCCGGCACCCAGAGCTGCTGATGCTTGTCTTCACTCAGCTCCAACCCGACCCACTTGCCATAAGTGGGAGAGCTTTGGCGTATGTCGACCACCACATCAAACACCGCGCCGCGCACCACCCGCACCAGCTTACCCTGGGGCTGCTGCACCTGGTAATGCAAGCCCCGCAACACGCCACGGCTGCTGCGGCTGTGGTTGTCTTGCACAAATGTGACCGCCTGACCTATGGCAGCGTTGAAGGCTTTCTGGTTGAAGCTCTCAAAGAAAAAACCACGCGCGTCACCAAACACCTTGGGTTCGATGACCAGCACGTCTGGGATGGCGGTGGGGGTGGCTTTCATCAGGGGTGCGGCTCTTTGAGTAAGCGCAGCATGTACTGCCCGTAGCCATTTTTGGCCAGCGGCTGGGCGAGCTTTTCAAACTGGGCGGCATCGATATAACCGTTACGCCAGGCGATTTCTTCCAGGCAGGCGATCTTCAGGCCCTGACGGTGCTCAAGAGTGGCGATGAACTGGCTGGCTTCGAGCAGGCTTTCGTGCGTGCCGGTGTCCAGCCAGGCATAGCCGCGCGTCATGATCTGCACATTCAGTTGGCCCAGGTCCAGGTATGCCTGGTTGACGGCAGTAATTTCGAGCTCGCCGCGCGCGCTGGGCTTGACCGCTTTGGCAATATCCACTACCTGCGGGTCATAAAAATACAAGCCGGTGACAGCGTAGTTGCTTTGCGGCTTGATCGGTTTTTCTTCAATGCTGCGGGCCTGGCCATCAGGGTTGAAGGCGACCACGCCATAGCGCTCGGGATCTTGCACATGGTAGGCAAACACGGTGGCACCCTCGGTCCGCGCATTGGCACCGGCCAGCAAGGTGGTGAAGTCGTGGCCGTGAAAAATATTGTCGCCCAGCACCAGTGCACTGGGAGCGCCGTTCAAGAAACTTTCACCAATCAAAAACGCCTGCGCCAAGCCGTCCGGGCTGGGCTGCACGGCGTACTGCAAGTTAATGCCCCACTGGCTGCCGTCCCCCAGCAACTGCTGAAAGCGGGGCGTATCTTGCGGTGTGCTGATGATGAGAATGTCACGCATGCCGCCCAGCATGAGCGTGCTCAGCGGGTAGTAAATCATGGGCTTGTCATACACCGGCAGGAGCTGCTTGCTCATGGCCAGCGTGGCAGGGTGCAGCCGCGAGCCGGAGCCGCCGGCGAGGATGATGCCTTTACGTGGGTTGGACATATTTTTATAGGCTTTTTGGAGATTAATGTTTCGTTTCAAGATGGGCCAAGCCAAGCTCCAGCGCGACCGTTTGCAGCCGCTTGTCGCGCGTCCATAAATGCGCACCTGCCAGGCGGGCTGAAGCCAGGAGTTGCACATCGATATAGCCAATGCCTCTAGCCATCAGGCTGTAGTTATCGATGAAACATAGGGATTCTTTGTCACTGACAACAGGGCTGACCGGGAGGGCCTGCAAAAGGGTTATCACCTTGTCGCGGGCCCGCAGGTTTCCGCAAGCCAACTCTCCCACCACATGCGGATGGCACAAGACTTCACACGATTGCAGAGCAGAGGCAAGTTCCGGGTCGCCGAGGCGCAAGTGATCTATCCAAACCGAGGTATCCACCAGGATCATGCGACCAACGCACCCCGGCGGGGAATCGCTTGCAGCTGCGCCTCCGTGCCACCCAACTTTGACAGTCGTCGCGCACTTTCGCGCTCTACCAAGGCAAGCAAGGCCTCGCGGATCAATTGCGTGCGCTCGGTCAGCCCGCTGAGCTGATGCGCTTTGGCCAACAATTCGTCGTCAAGATTGAGAGTGGTACGCATGCCGGTCTCCAGTTAACACCTATGAAGAGTCAATAAGGCATCAAATATATCATCAAATGATGTCTATTTTTATCCAAACACCGGCATCAAGCCAGCGTCTTGGCCAGCATCTCATCAACGCCCAGCTGCCAGTGAGGCAAGTTGATGCCAAAAGCGGCTTGCAGTTTACGGGTGTCAAGGCGTGAATTATGCGGGCGGCGGGCGGCTGTAACAAAGGCGCTGGACGGCACGGGTGCTATCTCTTGCACTGCCCACGGCAAGTCGGGCCGCAGCGCTTTGGCTTGGCGGATGACGTGGCTGGCGTAGGCGTGCCAGTTGGTTTCACCGCTAGCCGCCAGATGGTAAAGCCCTGTCAGCGCGTCGTTGCCTGCGAGGCTCGCTTTTTCAATGGCGGCGGCCGTGACGGAGGCCAACAGCTCTGCGCCGGTGGGCGTGCCCCACTGGTCGTCAATCACCGTCAGGCGCTCGCGCTCTTGCGCCAGCTTGAGCATGGTCTTGGCAAAGTTGCTGCCGTGCGCGGCATACACCCAGCTGGTGCGCAAGATCAGATGCCGCGTGCAATGCGCCTGAACCTGCCGCTCACCCTCGAGCTTGGTCTGGCCGTAGACATTGAGCGGCGCGGTCGCATCGGTTTCTAACCAAGGCCGCGTGCCGCTGCCGTCAAACACGTAATCGGTGCCGTAGTGCACCAGCCAGGCACCCAGCGCCTGCGCCTCTTTGGCCAGCATTTCGGGTGCCAGCGCGTTGATGAGGCGGGCTTGGTCGGGCTCGCTTTCGGCTTTGTCTACAGCCGTGTAAGCGGCGGCGTTGACAATGACTTGAGGGCGCAATTGGCGCACCGTCGCAGCCAGTGCATCCAGCTGGGCAAGGTCTCCGCCGTTGGTTCTGTCCAGCGCAAGCAGCTCGCCCGGCCCGGCCAAGGGCGCCAGCGCACGCTCAAGCGCCCGGCCTACCTGGCCGTTTTTGCCCAGCAGCAGGATCTTCATATATTACGCATCTGAGGACTTTTCTCAATCCGGTCTGTTAAAAAGTCCTCCGGCAATGCTGAGTTTTGTCTGTAAAACTCGCTCAACCATTGCGCCATTAAAAACGTCGTCTGTGCTGGCGTAGCGCTTCCGGACATCTTATTGCTTGTGCCAGAAAGAGCATTGGACAGATCCACTTCTTTATTTGTCATTGGCGTACTGCGTCTGCACCCACTGCCTGTAAGCACCGCTTTGCACATGGGCGACCCAGTCGGGGTTGGCCAGGTACCAGGCGATGGTTTTGCGGATGCCGGTCTCGAAGGTTTCGGCGGGCTTCCAGCCTAGCTCGCGTTGAATTTTGCTGGCGTCTATGGCGTAGCGGCGGTCGTGGCCGGGGCGGTCTTTGACGTAGGTAATTTGCGTGCTGTAGGGCTGACCATCGGCCTTGGGGCGCATCTCATCGAGCAAGGCACACACGGTCTTGACGATCTCGATGTTGGGCTTTTCGTTCCAGCCACCCACGTTGTAAACCTCACCCGGCAGGCCGGCTTCGAGCACGCGGCGGATGGCGCTGCAATGGTCTTTGACGTACAGCCAGTCACGCACCTGCAGGCCGTCGCCGTACACCGGCAGGGCTTTGCCTGCCAGCGCATTGACGATCATCAGCGGAATCAGTTTCTCCGGGAAGTGGTACGGGCCGTAGTTGTTTGAGCAGTTGGTGGTGAGCACCGGCAGGCCGTAGGTGTGGTGCCAGGCGCGCACCAGGTGGTCGCTGGCGGCCTTGCTGGCGCTGTAGGGGCTGTTGGGTTCGTAGCGATGGTCTTCGGTGAACGCAGGCGCGTCTTTGGACAAAGAGCCGTACACCTCGTCAGTAGACACATGCAAGAAACGGAAGTCTGCCTTAGCATCCGCAGGCAGCTCTGCCCAATAAGCGCGCACGGCCTCCAGCAGCCTGAAAGTGCCCACCACGTTCGTTTGAATAAAGTCTTCAGGCCCGTGGATGGAGCGGTCTACATGCGACTCGGCTGCAAAATTGACCACCGCGCGCGGCCGGTGCGCAGCCAGCAGGCTGGCCACCAGCGCGCCATCAGCAATGTCGCCCTGCACCAAGGTGTGGCGCGCATCGCCCGCCAAGCCGGCCAATGTCTCCAAGTTGCCGGCGTAAGTCAGCTTGTCGAGGTTGATGACGGCCTCGTCAGACTGGGCCAGCCAGTCAAGCACAAAGTTAGCGCCAATGAAGCCGGCGCCGCCGGTGATGAGAATGGTCATGGTGAATTGAAAATTTAAAAATGCGCTCCAGCCCTCAGCAAAACGCTGTAAACCGCCAACATATCCAGCTCAATCCCCGTTGATCTTTACCCGCTCTTGCGCCTGGTGCACCCAATCCACCACCTCGCCACTGGATTCGTAACCCTGGACCAATTGGCTTAAAAAATTACGGATGAGCGGCACGTCGTTCACGCTCATGGCCATGCGCAGGGATTCGAGGCTTTCTTGCAGCAGCGGCCAGGCCATGTATTCTTCATTGGCTTTCATGATGCGGGCATGTTGCGTGGGCTTGGGGTTGTGGCCTATCAGCAGTTCTTCATAGAGCTTTTCACCGGGGCGCAGGCCGGTGATGGTGATCTCTATGTCACCCTCCGGCTGGTCTACGGTTTTGAGCCGCAAACCCGACATCTCCACCATGCGGCTGGCCAGGTCATGAATGCGCACCGGCTGGCCCATGTCGAGCACAAACACATCGCCACCGGTGCCCATGGCGCCGGCCTGGATCACCAGCTGCGCCGCTTCCGGGATGCTCATGAAAAAACGGGTGATGTCGGGGTGCGTGAGCGTGATGGGCCCGCCGTTTTTAATCTGCTCGCGAAACAGCGGCACCACCGAACCGCTGGAGCCCAGCACGTTGCCAAAGCGCACCATCGAAAAACAGGTACGCGCCCCAGGGGCGCGAGCGCCGTCTGCATTGACAGCCGGGTTCAGCTCAGCCAACGCCTGCAAAACCATTTCTGCCAGGCGCTTTGTAGCGCCCATGATGTTGGTAGGACGCACGGCCTTGT
>CANNNH010000031.1 GCA_947505915.1 Comamonadaceae bacterium | reverse complement strand
CCCTGCTTGCACCCAAGGACAAGGACGGCAAGAAAAAGGCCAAGAAAAAGTCAAGCAAGAAATCCAAGAAACTCAAAAACAAAAAACACTGAGCAACTCTTGCCTGCACCAATATCCAAGCCAGCCAACGGCCAAAGCCCCTCTGCAAAAGCACCTGTGCGCTGGCCCGCAGAAGCCATCTGGCAGGCCGTGATGCCGAGCTTGCCGGCCTTCACGGTCGAGGTCTTGCCGCAGATCGATTCAACCAACAGCGAGCTGATGCGGCGTTGCCGCGCCGCCGCCAGTGCAAGCAGCCCGCCAGCACCTGAAGCCATCTTGCTGGTGGCAGAACATCAAAGCGCTGGCCGAGGCCGACTGGGCCGCAACTGGCACAGCGCAGCCGGCGCCAGCCTGACGTTCTCACTGGGTCTGCCGCTGCAACCGGCCGACTGGTCCGGCCTGTCACTGGCAGTCGGCGTGAGTCTGGCCGACAGTCTGGCGCCACAAACCCACGAGGGCGAGCAACTGCAACTTAAATGGCCGAACGACTTGTGGCTCAATGATTGCAAGCTGGGCGGCATTCTCGTGGAGACTGCCAGCTGGGGAGATCAGCGCTACGTGGTCATCGGCGTCGGACTCAATGTGATGCCCCCGGCGCAAACCTTCGAAACCGCAGCGCAGTCCGGCATGCCGCCTGGCGTTACCGCCACGTCCTTGCAGGCCATGTGGCCGGGTGTGGACGCCCCTTGGGCCTTGCAAGCTGTGGCCGCACCACTGGTCGCTGCCGTGCTGGCTTTTGAGCGGGAAGGTTTTGCGCCCTTTCAAGCGCGCTTTGCCGCCCGCGATGCGCTGGCGGGGCGGGCCGTGCGTCTGTCTGACGGCACCGAGGGCAACGCCTGTGGTGTCGGCCCCCAAGGCGCCTTGCGCGTGCAGACCGCAGCTGGCATGCGTGACATCAGCAGCCAGGAGGTCAGCGTTCGCCCGCTCGCCGCTGCGCAGCCCCCATTTGCTACAGTCGGGACGAACCGCTTGTAAGGTCCCTATGCAAAAAAATTTGAGGCCCCCTCTATGGTGTTGCCTGCGGAGCGCCCTGCTGCTGCTCGCAATAGGCCCGTTGGCACACTTGGCCCAGGCGCAAACCTTCAAGCTCGAATGCGAGGCCGAAGGCGTCATTGCGCAGCTCGACAACAAAAAACTGCCGCCGGCCAAAGTCAGTATCGAGATACAAAACATCGGCTGGCACATGTACTTCAATGTGGTCGGCCCGCTTGACTATCAGATGCGCGTCAGCAGCCTGATCACCGAGCAATACCAGGGCTCCAACCTGAGCAACGCATCGCGCCTGGGCGCCCACAAAAAGAACAAAAGCAACGGCCACGAAACCCAGATCGTCATTGACCGGGCCACCGTGAGCTACAGCGGCTACAACGATGTCGATCAACGCGGCAAGCTGGTGCGCATCGCCTACGAGGGCAAGTGCAAACTGCCCGCTTGAAAGAGCTGTACATGCCAAGCGCTGCCATTTTGAAGATCAAGCCCCTGGGTTTCCCGTGGGAGACCATCGACCCTTTTTTGTTTTGCGCGTACCACGACGATGCCTACCCGGCGGGTAATGCGCACATGGGGCCGGCTGCATCGCTGGCCGGCCGGCAGCTGGGGCAGGACTTCAGCCGCCAGGACGGCTGGAGCATGTACCACGGGCAAACGGTGCCGGGTTTTCCATCGCATCCGCATCGCGGCTTTGAAACCGTGACCATCGTGCGCAAAGGCCTGATCGACCACGCCGACTCGCTGGGCGCAGCCGCTCGCTTCGGGCGCGGCGACGTGCAGTGGCTGACCGCAGGCCGGGGCATCGTGCATGCCGAGATGTTTCCGCTGCTGGCCACCGACCAGGCCAACCCGCTGGAGCTGTTTCAGATCTGGCTGAACCTGCCGGCGGCCAGCAAGATGGCGCCGCCACACTTCACCATGTTCTGGTCGCAGGACGTGGTGCGCCACGTGACACAAGACGAAGCCGGTCGCAGCACCGAACTGGCCGTGATCGCCGGCCGCCTGCAAGATGCCGATGCGCCGCAGCCACCGCCACCCGACTCCTGGGCTGCGCAGCTGGATGCTGATGTGGCGATCTGGACCATCCGCATGGACCCGGGGGCGCGCTGGACGCTGCCGGCCACTGCGGGCGAACAGACCCAGCGCAGCCTGTATTTCTTCAAGGGTGAGCAGGTTGAGATTGACGGCGAACTCTTGCGGCAGCATGCCGCGCTGGAGCTTGCAGGCAGTGCCGTCACCTTGGTCAACCGAGGCAGCAACGACGCGGAGTTTTTACTCTTGCAAGGCCAGCCGATTGGTGAGCCGGTGGCGCAATACGGTCCCTTCGTGATGAACACGCAAGCTGAAATCCGCCAGACTGTGGCCGACTACCAGCGTACCCAGTTCGGCGGCTGGCCTTGGCCCGACAGCGGCCCGGTGCATGGGCGCGAGCCGGCGCGCTTTGCGCGCTACCCGGACGGGCATGAAGCGCGGCCGACGGAACCACAACACCCATGAAAAAACGCACCCTCGGGTGCGTTTTTTGTGGCCGCAGCTTGCGCTTACTTGGCGATCACGCGCACCATCTCCAGGCACTTGTTGGAGTAGCCCCATTCGTTGTCATACCAGGCGACGACCTTGACGAAGGTGCTGTCTAACGCGATGCCGGCGTCGGCGTCAAACACGCTGGTGCAGGTCTCACCGCGGAAGTCGGTGGCCACCACTTTGTCTTCGGTGTAGCCGAGGATGCCTTTGAGCGCGCCCTGGCTTTGCGCTTTCATCTCGGCGCAGATTTCCTTGTACGTGGCTTCCTTGTTCAGCTCAACGGTCAGGTCCACCACCGAGACGTCGGACGTGGGCACCCGGAAGGACATGCCGGTGAGCTTTTTGTTGAGCTCGGGAATGACCACGCCCACCGCTTTGGCTGCGCCGGTGCTCGAAGGAATGATGTTCTCGAGGATGCCGCGGCCGCCGCGCCAGTCTTTACCGCTCGGGCCATCCACAGTTTTTTGGGTGGCGGTGGCGGCGTGCACGGTGGTCATGAGGCCGCGCTTGATGCCCCATTTGTCATTGAGCACCTTGGCCACCGGAGCCAGGCAGTTGGTGGTGCAGCTGGCGTTGGAGATGATGGTCTGGCCGGCGTAGGTCTTGTCGTTGACGCCGTAAACAAACATGGGCGTGTCGTCCTTGCTGGGGGCCGAGAGGATGACTTTTTTGGCGCCGGCAGCCAGGTGCTTTTCAGCCGTGGCTTTGTCCAGAAAGAGGCCCGTGGACTCGAGCACGATGTCGGCGCCGATCTCGTTCCATTTGAGCGCTGCCGGGTCGCGCTCTTGCGTCAGGCGGATCTTGTGGCCGTTGACGATGAGCGTGTTGCCCTCGACCGAGACCTGACCCTTGAAGCGGCCGTGCACCGAGTCGTACTGCAGCATGTAGGCCAGGTACTCGGGCTCGAGCAGGTCGTTGATGCCGACGATCTGGATGTCGGAAAAGTTTTGCACGGCGGCGCGCAAGACGTTGCGACCGATGCGGCCGAAGCCGTTGATACCGAGTTGGATGGTCATTTGCTGAGGTTCCTGAAGTTGAATCTGGCGGGGTTAGCGGATGGCACGACGGGCACCATCTTCGGTTTATTTCCTGAACAGAACCTTGCGCACGGTGTTGGCGACGTTTTCCGGCGTGAAGCCGAAGTGCTTGAACAGCACCGGCGCCGGGGCTGACTCGCCGTAGCTGTCGATGCCGACCACCGCAGCGCAGCCGTATTTCCACCAGCCGTCAGTGACGCCCATCTCCACGGCGATGCGCGGAATGCCTTCGGGCAGCACTTCGCTCTTGTAGGCGGCTTTTTGTTTGTCAAAGGTGGTGCTGCTGGGCATGGAGACCACGCGCACGGCGATCTTGAACTCTTTGGCCAGCAGCTCCTGGGCCTTGAGCGCGAGCTGCACTTCAGAGCCGGTGGCGATCAGCACAGCCTGGGCTTTTTTTGTCAAGCCGACTTCTTCGGGTTCGGCCAACACGTATGCGCCTTTGCTGATCTGGCCGAGATCGTCTTTGGGCGCGTAAGGCAGATTCTGGCGGCTGAGCAGCAGCGCGGTGGGCTTGTTTTTGTTTTGCAGGGCCACGGCCCAGGCCACGGCGGTTTCAGCGGTGTCGCCCGGACGCCAGACGTCCAGGTTGGGGATCAGGCGCAGCGAAGCGGCGTGCTCGATCGACTGGTGCGTCGGGCCGTCTTCGCCCAGGCCGATGGAGTCGTGCGTGAACACATGCACCACGCGCAGTTTCATGAGCGCGGCCATGCGGATGGCGTTGCGGCTGTAGTCACTGAAGGTCAGGAAGGTGCCGCCGTACGGGATGTAGCCGCCATGCAGCGCGATGCCGTTCATGATGGCGGCCATGCCGAATTCGCGCACGCCGTAGTTGATGTGGCGCCCGCCGATTTTCTGGCCGTCGGCCGTCTCGGTCAGCACCACCGCGCCTTGCGCGTCAAAGCGCAGGTTGGGCGTGCTCTTGGTGTTGGTGAGGTTGGAGCCGGTCAAATCAGCCGAGCCGCCCAACAGTTCGGGCAGGCCGGCGGTGAAGGCTTCGAGCGCCAGCTGCGAGGCTTTACGCGAGGCCACGGTTTCGGCCTTGGTGTGCGCGCCCACCACGGTGTCCACCGCGAGTTGCGAAAAAGACTTGGGCAGCTCGCCCTTCATGCGGCGCAGCAATTCGGCGGCCTCGGCCGGGAAAGCGGCCTGGTAGGCGCTGAACTTGGCGTTCCAGGCGGCTTCACGCGCCAGGCCGGCGGCCTTGGCATCCCAGGCGGCGTAGACGTCTTGCGGCATCTCGAAAGGCGCATGCGGCCAGCCCAGGGCTTCGCGCGTGAGCTTGATTTCTTCGGCACCCAGCGGCTCGCCGTGGGCCTTGGCGGTGTTGGCGCGGTTGGGTGAGCCTTTGCCGATGTGGGTCTTGCAGATGACCAGGGTCGGCTTGTTGTCGCTGGCGCTTTTGGCCTTGGCAATCGCTGCATCGACTGCGTCAGCGTTGTGCCCGTCGATCGGGCCGATGACGTTCCAGCCGTAAGCGGCAAAGCGCTGGGCGGTGTTGTCAATGAACCAGGGCGCGACCTGGCCGTCAATCGAGATGCCGTTGTCGTCGTACAGCGCAATCAGCTTGCCGAGCTTCCAGGCACCGGCCAGCGCGGCGGCTTCGTGGCTGATGCCTTCCATCAGGCAACCGTCGCCCATGAAGACATAGGTGTGGTGGTTGACGACCTCGTGGCCGGGGCGGTTGAACTCCTGCGCAAGCAGCTTTTCAGCCAGCGCCATGCCGACGGCGTTGGTCACGCCCTGGCCCAGCGGGCCGGTGGTGGTCTCGACGCCGGGGGTGTAGCCGACTTCGGGGTGGCCAGGCGTTTTGCTGTGCAGCTGGCGGAAGTTTTTCAGCTCTTTCATGGGCAGCGCGTAGCCCGTCAGGTGCAGCAGCGCGTAAATCAGCATGGAGCCGTGGCCGTTGGACAGCACAAAGCGGTCGCGGTCCAGCCAGTGCGGGTTGGCCGGGTTGTGCTGCAAATGACGCGACGACAAGGCCACCGCCATGTCGGCCATGCCCATGGGCGCGCCGGGGTGGCCGGAGTTGGCTTGCTGGACGGCGTCCATGGCCAGGGCACGGATGGCGTTGGCCATGAGAGAAGAGGAGTTGTCAGCCATTTGCGTGTGAGTCCAGGGTGAGGTTCGCAGGGAAAGGGAGGGGGTGAAATCTGCGCCGGGGCCAGGCCCGGCAGAACCACTCATTTTACAGGGGCAGTCGCACGCCCGGGCCCTGCAGAAGTTGCCAGGGTGCGGGCGCGATAATCCGCCAACATGAGCTCAGCCCCTGTTTTGCCCCTTGCTACGCCCGCGGTGAGCCACGCGCTGATACTGGCCGCCGGCCGCGGCGAGCGCATGCGTCCGCTGACAGACGCCTGCCCCAAGCCCCTGCTGCAAGTGCAAGGCAAGCCGCTGATCGTGTGGCATCTGGAAAAGCTGGCTCGCGCCGGCGTGCGCCAGGTGGTCATTAACACCGCCTGGCTGGAGGCGCAATTTGCCCCACTTTTGGGTGACGGCAGTGCCTGGGGCTTGTCGATCCGCTTTTCGCACGAGGGCGCACTGTATGGCGGCGCGCTAGAGACCGCCGGCGGCATTGCCACCGCGCTGCCTTTGCTGGAACTGAAAGGCGAGACACCGTTCTGGGTGCTGGCCGGCGATGTGTTCATGCCCGACTTTGAATTTGCCGCGGCGGACGGCGCGCGCTTTGCCGCGTCCAGAGCACTGGCGCATATTTATCTGGTGCCCAACCCGGAACACAACCCGCGCGGTGATTTTGGCCTGTCAGCCGGCGGCCTGGCCCTGAACCAGGCGCCGCAGCAGTTCACCTACAGCACGGTCGGCCTGTACCGGCCTGCGATGTTTGCCGGCACGCCGGCCGGCCACAAAGCCGCGTTGGCGCCGCTGCTGCGCACCGCCATGCAAAGCGGGCGCGTCAGCGCGGCGCTATATTCGGGCGCATGGACCGATGTGGGCACGCCCGAAAGGCTGGCCTTGCTGAATGCGTCACCTACCGCGCCTTGATACTTTTAAATATTTTTTAGACAGCCCAGGACAAACGCCGTGATCAACAACCGCATTTACGAAAAACGCCGCGCCGCTGTGGCGCGCGCCATCAAAGCTGCCGGTGGCGGCGTGGCCTTGTTGCCCACGGCGCCCGAAGTGCCGCGCAACCGCGACAGCGACTTTCCGTACCGCCACGACAGTTACTTTTATTACCTCACCGGTTTCAGCGAAGCCGGCGCCTGGCTGGCCATCGAGGCTTCGGGCAAGAGCACGCTGTTTTGCCGGCCCAAGGACCTGGAGCGTGAAATCTGGGACGGCATCCGGCTGGGCCCCAAGGCTGCGCCGGCCGCCCTGGGGGTGAGCCAAGCGTTCAGCGTGGAAGCACTTGAAAAAACCATGCCGCAGCTGCTCACTAACCAGCCGGCAGTGTGGTTTCCGTTTGCCACGCACAAGGGGCTGGAGACGCAGGTGGATGGCTGGCTCAACCAGGTACGCGCCCGCGTGCGCTTTGGCGCCGAATGCCCGGGCAGCCAGCATGACCTGTGTAAAGTGCTCGACGAGATGCGGCTTGTCAAAGACAGCCATGAAGTCGCCATCTTGCGACGTGCCGGCAAGATTTCTGCCGGTGCCCATGTGCGCGCCATGCAAACCTCTGCGGCCCTGCTGCGCGACGGTGTCAAGGGCGGTCTGCGCGAATACCACCTGGAGGCCGAGCTGCTGCACGAGTTCCGCCGCCACGGCTCGCAGTTCCCGGCCTACGGCAGCATCGTGGCGGCAGGCGCCAATGCCTGCGTGCTGCATTACCGCGCCGGCGATGCCGAGCTCAAGGACGGCGATTTGTGCCTGATTGACGCCGGCTGCGAACTTGACGGCTATGCCAGCGACATCACCCGCACTTTTCCGGCCAACGGTCGCTTCACTCCGGCACAACGCACTTTGTATGACATCGTGCTGGCCGCGCAAAAGGCGGCGATTGCCGTCACCCGGCCCGGCAAGCGCTTCACCGACCCGCATGATGCGGCCACCCGCGTGCTGATCCAGGGCATGCTGGACACCGGCCTTTTACCTAAGGCCAAGCACGGCAAGTTGGACGACGTGCTGGCCTCGGGCGCTTACCGCCAGTTCTACATGCACCGCACCGGCCACTGGATGGGCATGGACGTACACGACTGCGGCGACTACACCGAGCCCCGCAGCAAAGCCACGCTGCAGACCGATGCGCTGGGCCAGCAGGTGATGCGCAAACCCTCACGCATACTGCGCGCTGGCATGGTGCTGACCATCGAGCCCGGGATTTATGTGCGGCCTGCCAAGGGCGTGCCCAAAGAGTTCTGGAACATCGGCATCCGCATCGAAGACGATGCACTGGTCACCGCCAAGGGTTGCGAATTGCTCACCCGCGGTGTGCCGGTGGACGCAGACGAAATTGAAGCGCTGATGCGCGGCTGATGGGCGGCTGTGCAGCTCAGGTGGCGGAGGCGCGCAAAGCCGCGCGCTTGGCCAGCTCGATTTTGGCAATCGTCGTGCGATGCACCTCGTCCGGGCCGTCCACCAAACGCACGGTGCGCTGGTGCGCGTAGGCTTCGGCCAGCGAAAAGTCCTGGCTGACCCCGGCCGCGCCGTGCGCCTGAATCGCCCAGTCCACCACCTGGCACGACACATTGGGCGCGACCACCTTGATCATGGCGATTTCTGAGCGTGCTGCCTTGTTACCGACAGTGTCCATCTTGTGCGCGGCATTCAAGGTGAGCAAGCGTGCCTGGTCAATCATGCAGCGTGAATTGGCAATGCGCTCGTGCCAGACCGACTGGCCCGAAATCGGGCCGCCAAAAGCGATGCGCGTTTGCAGCCGGTCAATCATCATTTCAAGCGCGCGTTCCGCTGCGCCGATGGAACGCATGCAGTGGTGAATGCGTCCGGGACCCAGGCGACCCTGGGCGATTTCAAAACCGCGGCCCTCGCCCAGCAGGATGTTGCCGACCGGCACGCGCACGTTCTCCAGCACCACTTCCATGTGGCCGTGCGGCGCGTCGTCATAAGCAAACACTGACAGCGGCCGCAACACGCTGACGCCGGGTGTGTCGCGCGGCACCAGCACCATCGACTGCTGAGCGTGGCGTGCAGCGTCCGGATCGGTCTTGCCCATGACGATGAAAATCTTGCAGCGCGGCGAGCCCGCGCCCGAGCTGTACCACTTGCGGCCATTGATGACGTATTCGTCGCCTTCGCGCCTGATGCTGCACTGGATGTTGGTGGCATCCGAGGAGGCCACGGCGGGCTCGGTCATCAGGAAAGCCGAGCGGATCTGGCCGTCGAGCAGGGGTTCCAGCCAGGCTTCTTTTTGCGCGGCTGTGCCGTAACGCTCAAAGGTTTCCATGTTGCCGGTGTCGGGCGCAGAGCAGTTGAACACCTCGCCGGACCACATGACGCGGCCCATCAGTTCGCACAGCGGCGCGTAGTCCAGGTTGGAGATGCCGCCCTGGCCCTTGTAGGCGTGCGGCAAAAATAGGTTCCACAAACCGGCGGCCCGTGCCTTGAGCTTGAGCGCTTCAATCAGCGTCAGCGTTTGCCAAGGGTTGCCCTGGCGGCGCAGTTCATCGAGCTCGGCGTGGTAAGTCGCCTCGTTGGGGTAAATGTGCTGGTCAAAAAACGCGTTCATGCGCGTGAGCAGGTCTTGGGTTTTGGCGGAGGGTTCTGCAAACATGGCGGCTCTCTTTACTGGTGTGGGGCTGGAATTGAAAGGCCGCAAAGAACCCACAGGCTCTGACATCGGCTATTCATTCATCTGTTTTTGTTTCAGTTTAATGATGAATGCGAAATGAACCTACTGCCAGCGCGATTGCGCTCTTTGCAGTAGCTGCAGACGGCTGCCTCTTGATAGGCGCTATCAATCGGTTAGCGATTATCAATTGGCCCAATAAATTGATTGTTCCTATGATTCCTCATCTTTCGATTAATCAACGCTATCAACAGGAGTCCCCTATGACCACAGCCCGCCCCGACATCCAAACCATGGCCAACCTGGAGGCTGCCTTTGCCGGCGAATCTATGGCGCACATCAAGTACCGCTACTTCGCCAAACTGGCCCGCGCAGCCGGTGACGAGGAAACCGCCCGCACCTTTGAAGAAACCGCCGACCAGGAAGTGATGCACGCCTTTGGTCACCTGGACTTGCTGTACCCGAAGGCCAGCATGACGCCGGCCAAGGCGCTGCAAATTGCCATCGCGGGCGAAACCTATGAGTACTCCGAGATGTACCCGGGCTTTCGCGCCACCGCCGAAGCCGAAGGCAACGCCGCCGCTGTGGCCGAGATGAACGAGCAGATCGAAGAGTCCAAGCTGCATGCGGCCCAGTTCACAGCCACGCTGCTCAAGGCGCAAAAACGCTTTGCTGCGCTGGCCAAGGTGGAAGAGCGCCACGCCGGCCATTACCAGGCGCAGCTCGATAAAGTCCAAGCCGCGACAGTGTGAACCCGCCAACCCCGACAATCATTGCTCAGAAGGAATTTTCATGAAAACTTATATTTGCATCGTGTGTGGTTTTGTCTACGACGAGGCCGCCGGCCGCCCTGAGGACGGTATCGCCGCCGGCACGCTGTGGGCCGATGTGCCCGCGAGCTGGGCCTGCCCGGACTGCGGCGTGGCCAAGGCTGACTTTGAAGTCGTTGAACTCTGAAAGCAGGGCATGAGCCAGAGCCTGATCATCGTGGGTGCCGGCCTGGCCGGCTGGACCACGGCGCGAGAATTCCGCAAACTCGACACCACGACGCCGGTGTTCCTGGTGACCGCCGACAGCGGCGACTTTTATGCCAAGCCCTCGCTGTCCAACGCCTTTGCCCAAGGCCGTTTGCCAGCCCAACTGGTGAGCACGCCCGCCGCCAAAATGGCCGAAACCCTGAATGTCACGCTGCTGGCGCACACCCGCGTGGAAGCCATCGACACGGCCGCGCAAACCCTGAGCGTGCGCAGTGCCGCCGGTCTGCAAACGCTGGCCTTTAGCTCCCTGGTGCTGGCCACAGGCGCGCAAGCCATCCGGGTGCCGGTGCAGGGCGATGCGGCCGACGCCGTGATGAGCATCAACTCATTAGATGACTTTGCGGCTTTTCACGCCCGCCTGCAAGCTGGCGCAGAGTCGCCAGGCGCGCCGCTGCGCGAGGTGCTGATCATGGGTGCCGGGCTGATCGGTTGCGAGTTTGCCAATGACCTGGCGCAAGCCGGCATGCGCGTGCGCGTGGTGGACCCCGGGCCGCGCCCGCTGGCTGCCCTGCTGCCGCCCGAGGCAAGCGCCGCCCTGCAAGCGGCACTGGAGGCGCTGGGCGTGCATTTTCACTTTGGCTGCACGGTGCGCGCGGTGGATCACGCTGCCGGCCGGCTGCAGGCGACGCTGGCCACGGGCGAGAGCGTGCCGGCCGACGCGGTGCTCAGCGCCGTGGGTCTGCGCGCCGACACAGTCCTTGCGCAAGCTGCCGGGCTTCAGGTGGACCGCGCCATCGTCGTCAACACGTTTTTGCAAACCAGCGCAGCGCATATTTACGCTTTAGGCGACAGCGCCCAGTACGCCAGCGCGCCCTCCCTGTTGTCTGCGCACGGCTCCACGCTGCCGTATGTCATGCCCATCATGAGCGCTGCGCGGGCTCTGGCCGCCACGCTGGCCGGCACGCCGACGGCGCTGGCCTTTGCGCTGATGCCGGTGTCAGTCAAGACACCTGCCCTGCCCTTGGTGGTGGCGTCCGCGCAGGCCGGGTTGGCCGGCCATTGGACCGCCGCCGGCGAAGGCATCTGGCATTGGCTGGACGATGCCGGCCAGCCGCGCGGCTTTGTGCTGGCCGGTGTGCAAACCTCTCAAAGGATGGCGCAAGCCAAACTGTTGAAGCCTTGAGTTTGTTGCGATTGAGCGTAAAGACAGTCGGCTCGCTGACCGCGTTTGTGTGGCAAAAAGTCAAAAGCGACCGGACCAGACAGCATGGATTGCAACTCTTACCAGCCCACCCCGAGGCCTACAATCGCTTTTTCTTACCCGTAATTGACGCCCGCAAGGGCTGCCCCCGCAGGAGAGCGCCCACATGTCCAGCACCCCGGTCGACAAGCAACAGGAAAAGCGCGATGAACTGCGTCGCGCCGCTCTTGAGTACCACGAGTTCCCCACCCCCGGCAAAGTAGCCATTGCCGCCACCAAGCAGTTGATTAACCAGCATGACTTGGCGCTGGCCTATACGCCTGGCGTGGCTGCCCCCTGCGAAGAAATCGTCAAAGACCCGAACGCCGCTTACAAATACACCAGCCGCGGCAACCTGGTGGCTGTTATCACCAATGGGACGGCCGTGCTTGGCCTGGGTAACATCGGGCCGCTGGCATCGAAACCGGTGATGGAAGGCAAAGCTGTTTTATTCAAGAAGTTTGCCGGCGTGGATGTGTTCGACATCGAAATCGACGAGCAAGACCCGGTCAAGCTGGTGGAGGTGATTGCCGCGCTGGAGCCAACATTCGGCGCCATCAATTTAGAAGACATCAAGGCACCGGACTGCTTTTATGTAGAGCGCGAATTGCGCAAGCGCATGAAGATCCCGGTGTTTCATGATGACCAGCATGGCACGGCCATCACTGTGGCCGCCGCGATATTGAATGCGCTCAAGGTTGCCGGTAAAGACCTCAAAAAAGTCAAGCTGGTGACATCCGGCGCTGGCGCTGCCGCGCTCGCATGTTTGAACCTGATGCTCAAACTGGGCTTGCCGCGCCAAAATATCTTTGTCACCGACTTGGCCGGCGTGGTTTATGTGGGCCGGACCGAGCTGATGGACGAGGACAAGATCCTGTTTTCCCAAAAAACCACGGCGCGCACGCTGGGCGAGATCATCGATGGCGCCGATATTTTTCTGGGCCTGT
>CANNNH010000030.1 GCA_947505915.1 Comamonadaceae bacterium | reverse complement strand
TTATTGGTCAACGCGAAATAGATCTCGCCATTTTGGTAGTTGACTGCACCCCACTCAGGGCGATCCATTGGGGTAGCGCCCAGCGCATCAGCCGCGTGACGCGTGTTGATCAGCACGTCAGCCTGGTTGGCAAAGCGGTAAGCCGTGTGGTTGGCGATACGCGGGTCCGTGATAGTCAGCTCAAGCCACTGGCCTTTGCCATCTGCATTGAACTTGGCAACGTAGAGCTTGCCTTCTGACAAATACTTGTCACCGGCTGCCATACCGCCGCCAATGTCTTTGGCATCCCAATTGGCTGTCGAGACAAATTTGTAGATGTACTCGTTACGGGCATCGCAGCCCATGTAAAAGGCCAGTGGAGCGCCTTGTTTAGGCAGACTGCAAACTGCAGCCTCGTGCGCAAAACGGCCCATGGCAACGCGCTTGGCAGGCACTGAATTGGGTGCCAGCGGATCAATTTCAACGTTATAACCGAAAGTATTGGGCTCATTGCGGAAATCTTCTGCAGCTGAGTTGCCGGAGGCGGCAATGTTCCAGCGGGCAAAACGATCATCGCTGGCCGACACTGTGTGCCAACCCTGGCTGCGCTCTGTTTTGTTGGCGCTGGTCAGGGCTGCGCTGGCGACACCATAGCGCTTGCGTGAAGCCACGGTCTTGGCATCACCCGCGTTCGCACCCACGGGAATCTGGTAATACATGGACCAGTTTTCTTCGCAGGCCAGGAAGGTACCCCATGGCGTCTTGCCGTGACCGCAATTGTTGAGCGTGCCGCGGCTGGTGGCGCCGCTGGGGTCATAGCGGGTGCTCATCATGGTGCGAATATCAGCCATGTGGGCGGCCGGACCTGTGATGCGCACAGGGGTCTGCGGTGTCACACGGCGGTTCATGGGTGACTCGAGCTTGTAGCTCCAGCCGGAGGCGTTCTTGCTGAGTTCAACCACTGAGACGCCGTGCAGATTGATTTCTTTGAGCACTTCCAGCTCAGGGCGGTTGCCCAGGTTCCACTGGCCGAACTGATCAAACTTGAGACCGGTAACGCCGTTCGAGGTCTGACCTTTGGGGTGCAGGTAATGAGCCTCGGCCGAGCTTTCATGGTTCACAGCCAATACAGCGCGACCCGTGTCCTTGTCAGAGTACTTGCCGGCGGCATCAACGTAATAAATGTCCATGCCATCATGCTGGTCACCAATGCGGGCAGACCAGTCATCAGTCTCAGTGCCCTGGTTGGAATAGGCGGCAACGCTGCGGTTAAGTGGATCACCACCGGCATGCAAGACCTTGTAGCTGTAGCCAGGCGGCAAAATCACGTTGTCAAGCACGCTCTTGTCGATAGATGGAAAGCCCAGCGAAGCGCTCTTGGCAGCACCTGTTTGGCCCATGCTGGCGCAACCGGGCAGCATGGCCATGGTTGACAGCGCAGCCAGACCGAAACCGCCTTGAATCATGCGGCGGCGGGATGGGTTTTCAAGCGTTTTTCCGAGCACACTTTGAAAGTGCTCATTGTTTGATTGATTGCAGATGTCGTCGTCGAAATTGTGTGACATTGATAACTCCAGAGGATGAAAAAGTAGCGATGAAATCCGGCTCATTGGTAACTGACTTTTGAGCGCTTAAGCATTGAAACGGAGTCGTATGACAATGTGATGTCACCCAAGTGGAGTCCAGTTTTTGTCACACAATTGACATACCAGAGGTCAAAAATTGGAACTTCCCTCCAGCACCTTTAGGAAGAATAATTATGAGAGTTGGCATCAACGGCATGGGACGGATCGGGCGTCTGGCACTGCGGGCCGCCATGGGCGCAGCGCATCGACCTGCGGATGACCCCCGCCAAGCAAACCGACTGGATGTGGTTCACCTCAATGAACTCAAGGGCGGTGCAGCCGCCACAGCCCACTTGCTCGCGTTTGACAGCATTCAAGGCCAATGGCGCGCAGAGATCGGCGCGCATGAAGCGCATGCAGTTCAAATCAATCAGCAATCAATTTCATTTAGCACGCATGCTGCGCCAGCTGACATTCCCTGGGGCGACTTGGGGGTAGAACTGGTACTGGAGTGCACCGGTAAATTTCTCACCCCTGAGACGCTGCAAGGCCATTTTGACCGTGGCGCCAAACGCGTGATCGTGGCGGCGCCGGTGAAAGTTGGCAATGTCCTTAATGTGGTGGTGGGCGTCAACCATGAGCGCTACAACCCGGCCAGCGACCGTATCGTGACCGCCGCATCCTGCACCACCAATTGCCTGGCGCCTGTGGTCAAAGTGATTCAGGAAAATCTAGGCATACGTCACGGCCAGATCACCACCATCCACAACCCGACCAACACCAACCTCGTGGTGGATGCTCCGCACAAAGACTTGCGCCGTGCCCGTAGCGCCATGCTGAGCCTGGCACCAACCACCACCGGCAGCGCCACAGCCATCGCCTTGATCTACCCGGAACTCAAGGGCAAACTCAATGGCCATGCCGTGCGAGCGCCTGTGCTCAATGCCTCATTGACAGATTGCGTGTTCGAGCTCCAGCGACCCACCACGGCTGACGAAGTCAATGCGCTCTTTGCGGCCGCCGCCCGCGGTCCTCTGGCGGGTATTCTGGGCTACGAAGAACGCCCGCTTGTCAGCGCAGACTATGCCGGAGACACACGCAGCTCTATCGTTGATGCCCTGTCGACCATGGTGACCGACGGCACGCTGCTCAAGGTCTACGCCTGGTATGACAATGAAATGGGCTACGCCTGCCGCATGGTAGACCTGGCTTGCCACATGCAAAACACGGGCATCTGAAGCCGATGTCAGACACTTTGCTGGCGCAACTGAGCGAGCGCAAAGCCGCTGTTCGCGACTACGCCATCGTCACTGCCGCCTACTGGGGCTTCACACTGACAGACGGTGCGCTGCGCATGATGGTGCTGCTGCATTTTTACCGGCTGGGCTACTCATCGTTCTCGCTGGCTTTGCTGTTCTTGCTGTACGAGGCTGCCGGCGTTTTGGCCAACCTGATAGGCGGCTGGCTGGCCACTCGCTACGGCATTGCCCGCATGCTGGCCGTGGGAATGAGCTTGCAGATCATCGGTTTTTTGCTGCTCTCCCTGCTGGATCCCGGATGGACTGCGGCCTTGTCCGTGACGTGGGTGGTGATCGCGCAAGGTATCTGCGGCGTTGCCAAAGATCTCACCAAAACAGCCAGTAAATCGGCCATCAAAATCACGGCAGACCGTGCCCAGAACCAAGGCAGTGGTCAACTTTTCAAGTGGGTGGCCTGGTTCACCGGCAGCAAAAATGCGATGAAGGGTGTTGGCTTTTTCCTGGGCGGCTTGCTGCTGGACCAATTAGGCTTTGCCCAAGCTTTGTGGGTCATGGCCGCCCTGCTGGGCGTGGTGCTGGCAGGCGTGCTGATGTTTGTGCCGCGTTTGATGGGCAAACGAGAAGCCTCCAAAACAGCCAAGGAATTTTTGGCCAAAAACCGGGGCATCAACCTGCTGGCGCTGGCGCGTGTGGTGCTGTTTGGCGCACGCGATGTTTGGTTTGTGGTGGGCGTGCCTGTGTTTTTGTATGCATCCGGCTGGACCTTCACCATGGTGGGCGGCTTTTTAGCGCTTTGGACGATTGGCTACGGCCTGGTGCAAGCCTTGGCACCGCAGATCGTGCGCCGCAGTGACGACGGCCTGAGCCGCGAGGTGCCGGCAGCACGCTGGTGGTCTGCCGCACTGGCTGCAATCACTGTCACTCTGGCGGTGGCCGTGGGCCTGCACGCACCGCAACTGCAATGGGTGGTGGTTTTCGGCCTGGTGCTCTTTGGCATTGCCTTTGCAGTCAATTCATCAGTCCACTCTTACCTGGTGCTGGCCTATGCCGGTAGTGAAAAAGCGGCTGAAGACGTCGGTTTTTATTACGCGGCCAACGCCTTGGGCCGCTTTGGCGGAACGCTGCTATCGGGCTTGCTGTACCAGTGGGGCGGTCTGCTTTGGGCGCTGGTCGCTTCTGCCATGATGCTGACTATCTGCTGGCTGGTGACATTGGCCCTGCCGGTGGTTCGCCCTAAGGCATGAACTCCCGCACGCAAAGCCGGCCTGAAGAGTTGGCCAACAGCTTGAGTCACGGCGCGGCGCTGCTGGGTGCCTTGGTCGCAGTGCCTTTTTTGCTGGGTGCAGCCAATCCAGCTGGTCAAGCGCCACGCACGGGTGCAATCATCTTTGCGCTGACAATGGTTTTGCTCTACTTCACCTCCACCGTCTACCATGCGCTGCCCGACGGACGGGGTAAAAACGTCTTTCTGAAACTTGACCATGGCGCTATCTTTTTTTTCATCGCCGGCAGTTACACACCCTTTGCACTGGCCATACCCGCTGCAACGCCGGATTGGTTAACGCTGGGGCTGGTTTGGCTGCTCGCTGCGCTGGGTGCAGCATTGAAAATCAGCAACAAAATATCCGCCCCCTGGCTGTCCACCAGCCTTTACCTGCTGATGGGTTGGCTGGTGCTGGTGGCAGCGCTACCGGTTGTGCAGAATGTATCTTCCAGCGTGATGAACCTTTTGTTGCTAGGCGGAGCCGCTTACTCCGTGGGCGTCATTTTTTTCGCGCTGGATGCCAAGGTGAAGTACGCCCACACGGTCTGGCACGCTTTGGTTGCTACCGGAACGGCCTGCCATTTCTTTGCTGTTTTGGCTTGCGCTGTTTAAAAAATAGCACCCGGGTGCTATGCTGGCTTTGAAAAATATTAATCAGGAATTATGCAAAACGGAACCCGACTGGCGGCTGTGGATTTGGGCTCCAACAGCTTTCGACTTGAAATTGGTCGCTTTGATGACGGCATCATCCGTCCTACTGAATATTTAAAAGAAACAGTTCGTCAAGGCAATGGACTCGATGCCGACCGCAACCTCACAGAGCAAGCCATGCAACGCGGCTGGGAATGCCTGGCTCGTTTTGGCGAACGTCTGGCCGGCTTCAAGAAAAACCAGGTTCGCGCGGTCGCCACACAAACGATGCGTGAGGCCAGAAACCGCGATGTGTTTCTCACCCGGGCTCACCAGCTGCTCGGCTTTCCCATTGACGTGATTGCAGGGCGTGAAGAAGCGAGGATGATCTACCAGGGAGTGGCCCATCTGCTGCCTCAATCGACTGAGCGCCGTTTGGTGGTGGACATTGGCGGGCGGTCAACCGAAATGATTCTGGGTTGCGATCTTGAAGCACAAACCATGGAGTCCTTGCGGGTAGGCAGTGTCCGGTGGTCCATGAAATATTTCCCTGAAGGACAGTTCACAGAGCGCGCATTCAAAGCGGCAGAAATTGCGGCCAAAGCGGTACTCGAGGAAGCCACGCCCTTGTTTGAAAGACAGCTATGGGACACCGCCTATGGCTCTTCCGGCACCGTGGGTGCCGTCAGTGACGTGCTGGGCGCCTCAGGTTGGCCACAAGGCCTGATCACACGGGAAGGCCTGGACTGGCTTCTGGACCGCTTGCTCAAAGCCCAAAGTGCAGACCGTCTGAAAATGGAGTCCCTCAAAGACGATCGCCGACCCGTGATTGGTGGTGGTATCAGCGTACTTCGAGCCGTGTTTGATTTGATGAACATCGACACCATGCATGTGGCCCGCGGCGCGTTGCGCCACGGAGCGCTCTACGATTTGCTAGACCGGGAAGCGCCCCAGACCGATTTGCGCTCACACACGGTGCAAAGTCTGGCGCGCAAATTCGACGTTGACAGAATACATGCCGAGCGCGTGAGCCGCACCGCTCGCCAAATGCTGGCTATGCTGTGTCAAGGCCCGGATGAACAATTGGTTCGCTTTGAAAACAAGCTGGGCTGGGCTGCACAGTTGCACGAAATTGGCAGCCATATTTCTCACAACGACCAACACAAACACGGCGCCTACATTTTGGATAACGCCGATGCGCCCGGCTTTTCATTGCCGGAGTTGCACCGCTTGAGCCTGTTGGTTCTAGGACACCGCGGCAAGCTGCGCAAACTGGACGCAGACTTCAGTGACACGATGTTTGTGCAGCAGTTGATGGCACTGCGACTGGCCGTCATTTTTTGCCATGCCAGGCGCAACCCCGACCTGGCCGGGTTCAACCTCAAGCTTGAAGACTCCAACTTTAGCGTTACGCTTCGCGCCGGTTGGGCTGAGGCTTTCCCACAATCTGCTTACCTGCTGCGTGAAGAAGCCATCGCATGGCAAAAAACCAGTTACACACTGGCCATCAAAGAAGGGTAAGCTGTAGTTACCCGCAGTTGACACGGCCATAGAACAACGGTGTAAACTGTATAAACTGTTTCAATAAACTGTTTTCCTGGAGTCAATCATGGTTACCTCTGCCAAACCTCGTGTCATCCGCAAAACCAGCGCGGTCAAATCAGCAGCCTCTGCCAAAAGGGCACCCTCCAAAGTAGTTAAGCCACCCGCCAAATCACCGGCCAAGTCACCCCTCAAGACAGCGGCCAAGACTGCGGTTAAAGCCAAGCTGAGCCCGCAAGCAAAGACCGCCGTGAAAACTGTGGTCAAGCCTGTCAAGGTGGAAAAGGCCAAAAAGCCGAAAATGATCCGCGACAGCTTCACCATTCCGAAAACCGAGTACTTGGTGATTGAAGCGCTCAAAGAGCGGGCCGGCAAGCTGTCTCGTTCCGCCAAAAAAAGTGAGCTCTTGCGCGCCGGCGTGAAGGCATTGGCAGCCATGTCAGACGCTGTATTTTTAGCTGCGCTGGCTGCTGTGCCCACCATCAAAACTGGCCGGCCATCGGCCAAAACCTGAGCGCTGGCAACTGAGCTTTGCTCAGAGAAAATCGGGTGACTGCACAGTCACCACGATGGTTTGTGTTTGGCCATCCCGAAGCCGGCTGCGCAGCCACCAGAGTGAGCCCTTGCGCAGCGATATATCAATACCGTCAAGTCCAAGGAGCCGGTTGACCATTTGCCCCAGAGTGGGCTGATGGCCCACCACGACAACGGGGTATTTGCTGTCGGGCCATTGCGCCAGTGCCAGCAGCTCATCCACCGAGCCACTTGGTGAAAGTTCAGGGCAGATTTTGAACTTACGCCCCAAGGGCACCACCGTTTGTTCGCAGCGCACCGCAGGGCTTACCAGTATGCGAGCATGGTCAGGCAACTTACGGTCCAACCATTGCGCCATGCGTGTGGCTTGACGCAGGCCTTTGGGGCTCAGGCAACGCGCCAAGTCTGATTGATAATCACCGCCCATGATGGCAGTCGGCGCAATGCCATCGCTGATGTCTTCAGCGTCTGCATGTCGCCAGACAATCAGGTCCATGGTCTATTTGGCCTTGCTTTTCCTGCTTTGTTTCATAGCGTCGGCGCCCGACTCCTTACGCCGCCCGGTGGCTGACTTGCCTGCCTTAGAAACGGAGCCCATTGCTTGATTGCCATAGCGCACCATCAAAGCGGCTTGAGCACCTTCTTTGCGGCCATGCGCCGGCGGCTGCACGCGCTGGTAAGTACCGTCTGCCTGCAAATCCCATGCATTGCTGGTGTCATGCATGTAGGCCACCAGACATTCGTCGATGATGCGTTGGCGCAGCACGGGGTCTGTGACCGGCCAGGCCAGCTCGATTCGCCCGAACATATTGCGGTTCATCCAGTCGGCACTCGACAAATAAAGCGTTTCAGTCTTACCCGAGCGGAAGTAAAAGACCCGCGAATGCTCTAAAAACCGGCCGATGATGGAACGCACCCGAATGTTGTCTGTCAAACCCGGAACCTGCGCCGGCAACATGCAAGCGCCCCGGACGATGAGATCAATTTTCACGCCCTGCTGGCCGGCTTGGACCAGCGCACGCATCAGACCTTCGTCTGTCAAGGCGTTCATTTTGGCCACCAGACGCGTTTCTTCGCCTCGGGCTGCTGCTGCTCCCAAGGCTTCAATCACCTGAAGCATTTTGGCGTGCAACTGAAAGGGTGCAAGCACCAGCTGCTTGAGTTTGGGCAAACGGCTTTGACTGGCCAGATGAAAAAAGACATTTTCCATGTCCAGCGTCAGCAAGGGGTTGGCCGTGAGGTAGCTCACATCGGTGTAAAGACGCGCAGTTTTGGGGTTGTAGTTACCCGTGGAGAGATGGCCGTAACGTTTGAGAAGCTTGCCCTCACGACGCGTTACCAGCAGCATCTTGGCGTGCGTCTTGAGACCCACAATGCCGTAAACCACCTGCGCTCCGATCGACTCCAGCATCTCGGCCCAATTGATGTTGGCTTCTTCGTCAAAGCGCGCCTTGAGCTCCACCACCACAGTGACTTCTTTGCCGCGCCTGACCGCTTCGCGCAGTAAAACCATCAGCTCAGAGTCAGACCCGGTACGGTAAATCGTCTGCTTGATAGCCAAAACCTGTGGGTCATTGACAGCCTCGCGCAAAAAAGCCAGGACGCCATCAAAGCTTTCAAAGGGTTGGTGAATGCACACATCACCATCTTTGAGCTTTTTGAATATCGATTCGCCCTGCTTGAGTTGTTGCGGGTATGAAGCTTTGTACGGAGGGAACAAGAGAGCGGGGTCATTCACCAGGTCGACCAGCTGTGTGAGCCGGACCAGGTTCACCGGGCCGGGAACCCTGTACAGCGCTTCAGGAGGTAGATCAAACTGCTCCAGCAAAAATTGAGACAAGTGCTCAGAACAACCGGCAGAAACCTCCAGCCTCAGGGCTTGTCCGTAGTTGCGTTGCTCCAGGCCTGCGCGCAAGGCTGTGCGCAGATTCAACACGTCCTCTTCGTCCACCGCAAGGTCAGAGTGCCGGGTCACCCGGAACTGCGAGAACTGCTGCACATCGCGCCCCGGAAAGAGATCGGCAAGGTGTGAGCGGATCACGCTGGTCAAGGCGACAAAGTGTAATTTTCCTTTGCCACTGCTATCTGGTATTTGCATGATGCGCGGCAACACGCGAGGCACTTTGACAATCGCAATTTCGTTTTCGCGTCCAAAAGCATCTTTACCACCCAGCCGGACAATGAAGTTGAGCGATTTGTTGGCCACCATCGGGAACGGATGCGATGGATCCAGCCCAACCGGAATCAACAGTGGTCGCACTTCACGCAAAAAATAAGCTTTGACCCAACGCTTTTGAGCTGCATTGCGCTCACTGTGCGAGAGCAAATGAATGCCCTGCCGGGCGAACTCCGGCAACAAGACTTCGTTGTACAGACGGTACTGTTGCTCCACGATGGCGTGGGCAGACTCCGACAAAGCGCCATAGGCGGCTTGCGCTTCTGAAGAGTTGGCCCCCTTCAACCGCAGCGCAGCCAAATGGGGCTCAGCGCGGACTTCAAAAAATTCATCCAGGTTCGAGGAAACAATGCACAAAAACCGCAAGCGCTCCAGCAAGGGCGTCTGAGTTTGTTTAGCCAAGTCCAGCACACGCTCATTGAACGCCAGAATACTGACGTCACGGTTGAGAAAATTGAGACGCGATGCACCAGCCGCAGAATTCGGCGCCGTCATTTCATTTGGATTGGGCATAGATGAAAAACCATTATGTCAGTGGGTTATCGAGGCCCGACGCTCAATCAGAGTTAATCAAGGTCGCTTTGATTGTGGAATCCATTTATGACAAATAAATGACAGAACGGTGAAATTCGGGTCAAAACCAAAACCCAAAGTACTGCTACCCAGGTCTTAATCGGCAGCGGCGTCAAAGCGCTTGCGGTACCGCGGTGGCAAATCAGCGATGCGCATCATCATGGGCAAATCAGCCGAGTTGAAATCCGGATCCCAGGCAGGTGCACCCAATACCTTGGCGCCCAAGCGCAAGTAGCCCTTGATCAAAGCGGGCGGCTCAACGTCAAGCGAATCATCCAGCCGGTCTACCGGCAAAGCCAGACGCGGCGTGACATGCCAGTCAATACCGGCAAGATGGGTTTGGCGCAATTGACGCCAGATGCTGGCGGCGGCGTGACCGGTGGACGTACCGCCGTACTGCATGGGAATGCTGGCGCAACCGATCATGGTGTCGAGCTGGTTGCGCGACATGAACTGCGCCAGTGCGCCCCACAAGGCCAAAATGACCGCACCCTGCCGGTGATCAGCGTGCACACAACTGCGGCCCAACTCCACCATGCGTGAGCGCAATGAGCGCAGGCGCGTGAGGTCAAACTCCATATCACTGTAAGTGCCACCGGCGCGACGCGCCTGTGTGGGGGTCAAGGCGCGGTAAGTCCCGATGACCTCCTGCGTGACCTGATCGCGCACCAAGAGGTGTTCGCAGTAGTCGTCAAACAGGTCCACGTCATGTCCCGGCAGCTTGGTGTCAAGGCGTGCGCCCATCTCAACGGCAAAGACCTGGTAGCGCAAACGTTGAGCGGCGCGAACATCATCCAGGTTGCGCGCCCAGCTCACTTCAATGGCAGAGACCACCGGCGCGGCCACAGGCCCGGCAAGCGGCAACTGCACGCTGCTGTCCAACAATCCCCGCGGCAAGGCAATCGGCGAGAGGGAAAAAGTCGGGCTCGGCAATTCTTTCATTTGAAATTCCTAGAAATAGATCAGTCGCTGAATAATTACTTTTTGAATTAGCTTTGATGGCCATCGGGCAGGCGTTGAATGCCGCCCTTCAGGCCCTCCAGCCAGGGCCGGGTACCGGCCACAAAACGCAGCCCACCCGGGCTGTTGGCCATGGACTGGGCCGTGCAACGCAAAATCTTCAGCAGTACCTGGTCTGGGCGCAGCCTTTGCGATTGCGGCTGCTCTTGCTGGAGTGACAAAGCTGTGCTTTTTTGCTCGTAATGCATGGGGTCTTTCTTACGCTGTTAGGCATGTGCTGAATTCTGTGAGCAGCACATGACACATGCATGTCGATCATGTGGCAAATCCATGTCAAACGGCTGTTAAATCTAATTTGGAGCGACTACGATGCTGCTGTGATGACACCCCAAACGCGCACCGTTGCCTGCCTGGGCCTGGCACAAACCTTAGCCTGGGCCTCGAGCTACTACCTGCCAGCCATGCTGGCGAACTCGATGGCGCGCGATCTGGGTGTGAGCAGCCCGCTGATCTTTGCCGCTTTTTCAGCCGCGTTAGTGGTGTCTGCCCTGCTGGGGCCGCTAGCCGGCCGGGCAATTGATCGCTTCGGCGGGCGGCGCGTGCTGATGCTCAACAGCCTGGTGTTTGCGCTAGGACTGGTCTGCCTGGCGCTGGCGCAAGGGCCAGTCGGTCTGTTTGCGGGCTGGTGCATTTTGGGCATGGCCATGGCTGCAGGGCTTTATGAAGCGGCCTTTGCCACGCTGGTGCACCTTTACGGCCAGCGTTCACGCGGCCCGATCACCGGCATCACGCTGATGGCGGGTCTGGCCAGCACCATCGGCTGGCCGCTGTCGGCCTGGCTCGAGCTGCACTGGGGCTGGCGCACGGCCTGCATGAGCTGGGCAGCCCTGCACCTGCTGGTGGCGCTACCGCTGAACGCTCTGCTGCAAAAAACGCCCGATGCAACTGCCAACGAAGACATCCCGCCGGCTGACGGCAGCGCATCGGCTCAGGCGCCGGCAGTTGAAGCTTTGAGCCAGTCCGGCGCACGCCGCGCCGGCGCTCTCCTGGCCTTGGTCTTTGCCATCACCTGGTTCATTAGCACCGCCATGGCCGCGCACCTGCCCCGTCTGCTGCAGGCGCAGGGCCTGCCGCTGGCGACCGCACTGCTGCTGGCCGCCCTGGTCGGGCCGGCGCAGGTGGCAGGCCGCTTGCTCGAATATGGTTTGCTGCGCCGCGTTCACCCCGTGGTGTCGGCGCGGGTGGCGGGCGCACTGCATTCAGTCGGGGCACTCGCATTTTTGCTGCTGGGGGTGCCGGCCGGCGCGGCCTTCACGCTGCTGCATGGCGCAGGCAACGGCATTTTGACCATCGCCAAAGGCACGCTGCCGCTGGTGCTGTTTGGCACCAAAGACTACGGCTTGCGCCAGGGTCTCTTGATGGTGCCGGCACGTTTTGCGCAGGCGCTCTCGCCTTATCTCTTCGGCCTGGCGATTGACGGCTTTGGTGGCGGTGCGCTGTGGTTTTCTGCTGCGCTGGGCGGGGTTTGCTTCATGGCCTTGATGCTGCTGCCAGGGCCATCACCTCGCGTGCCGGCAAGCCCTTGAGCTTGTGGTCGCTCCAGACCTGTCGCCAGCGTCGTGAGCCCGGCAGCCCGTGGCGCAGGCCCAGCATGTGGCGGGCGATGGCGCTCCAAGGCGTGCCGTGCAGGGCGGCTTCACGCGCCATGTAGTCCACCATCTGTGATTCAACCCACTCGCGTGTCCGCACTTGGGCAGCAGCGGGCTCGCCCCAAAATTCAACATCCCAGGAGTCCAGCCACCACGGGTTGTGATAAGCCTCACGGCCTATCATCACGCCGTCGATGTGCTGCAGTTGCTCGTGCACTTGCGCGGCCGTGTTGATGCCGCCGTTAAGCATGATGCGCAGCTGTGGAAAGTCTTTTTTGAGCCGATGCACAAATTCGTAGCGCAGGGGCGGCACTTCGCGGTTTTCTTTGGGCGACAAGCCTTGCAGCCAGGCGTTGCGGGCATGCACGATGAAAGTCTGGCAACCGGCCTGACTCACGGCGCCAATGAAATCTCTCACAAAGTCATAGCTCTCGCCCTTGTCGATGCCGATGCGGTGCTTCACCGTCACCGGCACGCTCACCACATCCAGCATGGCCTTGACGCCATCGGCCACCAATTGCGGCTCGGCCATCAGGCAGGCGCCAAAAGCACCGCGCTGTACACGCTCGCTAGGGCAGCCGCAGTTGAGGTTGATCTCGTCATAGCCCCACTGTTCACCCAAGCGTGCAGCTTGCGCCAAATCCTCCGGCTCGCTGCCGCCCAGTTGCA